>NZ_JBFAKW010000056.1:0-59508 GCF_040655955.1 Streptomyces sp. NPDC050263
GCAGGCAACGTTCGCCCCGTCGGGCAAACGTTGCCTGCCGCGGCACTAGCGCAGGCGGAGTGCCTTCATGACCCTCAGGCTCGTGCTCATGAACTGGGCGTACTTCTCGTCCGTCATCCCCAGGGACGGGGCCATCGGCAGCAGGCGCTGCTGGGCGACCGTCTGGGCCTCCGTGTACTTGAGGATGCCCTCGGAGCCGTGGCGGCGGCCGAGGCCGGAGTCCTTCATGCCGCCCATCGGGGACTGGACGCTGCCGTAGGCCGGGGCGTAGCCCTCGTTGACGTTCACGGTGCCGGTGCGCAGGCGGGCGGCGATGTCCCGGCCGCGCCGGCCGTCCTTCGTCCAGACCGACGAGTTCAGGCCGTACGGCGTGGAGTTGGCGTGCTCGACCGCCTCGTCGTCCGTCTTGAAGCGGTAGATCGAGACGACTGGGCCGAAGGTCTCCTCGGTGCAGACGGACATCGGCTCCGTCACGCCGTCGAGGATGGTGGGCTCGAAGAAGTACGGGCCGACGTCCGGGCGGGCGACGCCGCCGGCGACGACCTTCGCGCCCTTGGCGACGGCCTCCTCCACATGCCGGCTCACCGTCTCCAGCTGGCGCTCGCCGACCAGGGAGCCCATGTCGGCGCCGTAGGCCAGGGAGGTGCCGAGTCGCATGGCCTTGGTGCGGGCGGCGAAGCGCTCGACAAAGGCGTCCGCGATCGACTCGTGGACGTACAACCGCTCGATGGAGATGCACAGTTGACCGGCGGAGGAGAAACAGGCGCGGACCGCGCCCTCGGCCGCCCGCTCGATGTCGGCGTCCTCGAGGACCAGCATGGCGTTCTTGCCGCCGAGTTCGAGGGAGACGCCGACGAGTCGGGCGGCGGCCCCCTGGGCGACCTCGCGACCGGTGCGGGTGGAGCCGGTGAAGGAGACGTAGTCGGCGTGCCGGACGACCTCCGGGCCGACGACCGGACCCTCGCCGAGGACGACCTGGAAGACGTCGGCGGGCAGCCCCGCCTCGACGAGCAGGTCACGGGCCCACAGGGCGGTCAGGCAGGTCTCCGTGTCCGGCTTCATCACGACCGCGTTGCCCGCGACGAACGCCGGGAGCGCGTCGCCGACCGACAGCTCCAGCGGGTAGTTCCAGGGGGCGATCTGGCCCACGACACCGCGCGCGTGGCGCAGTTCGGTGACCTTGGTCAGGGTCGGCATGGCACCCGCGTGCCGCTTGGGGCGCAGATAGGAGGGGGCCTTGCGGCCGTAGTGGCGGGCGGCGACCGCGACGGCCTGCACCTCCTCGTGGGCGTGCAGGCGCGCCTTGCCGGTCTCCAGCTGGATGAGGTCGAGCACCTCGGCCTGGCGGGCCAGCACCAGATCGTGGAAGCGGAGCAGGACGGCGGCACGCTCCCGGACGGGCGTCTTCTCCCACACCGCCTGGGCGGCGCGGGCCGCCTCGAAGGCCTTGAGCACGTCCTCGGGCGTGGACTCGGGCAGGTCGGCGAGCTTCTCCCCGGTGAACGGCGTGTGGTTGGCCGTCCGGCCGGAGCCCGTCACACCCTTGGTGAGCTGGGCGACCAGCTCCGGCGTCACCACGTCGGCGGCGGTGCGGACGCCGGTCGGGGTGGGGGCGAGGGGGTTCGTCCCCGTCTTGGCCGGCGTCGTCTCCGACGTCGTTTCCTGCGTCTTTTCCGGGGCCTGCGAGTCCGTCATGAGGCGCAGGGTATGACGTGAGCAAGACTTTGGGTACCCGCCGGTAATAGGGATTCACCGACCGCACACACGACGCCAGCGTTCACTGGCAACAAACCTGCTGATCAGGACCTCGGGCCTGGCGCCGACCGCGCGATTCAGCCGACCGCGATCTCCAGGCGGTCGCGCGCCTCCTTGAACACCGCAGAGCCCTGTTGCTCGTCCGGCGTCCCCTTGGGCATGTCGACGCGCAGCTCGTACATGCGGCTGTCGGCAGTCAGGACGAACAGTTGCATGACACGGGTCGGGGTGACGTCCAGGTCGTAGGCGGTGTCGGCGAGGGCGGCCTCGTAGCCGTGGAAGGTGGTGCGGGTGGTCTGGGTGCGCGCGTCCCGGGCGTAGCCGTCCCAGGTCTTGTGCGCCGCGGCCGCGCGGGCCAGCGGGGCGCCGGGCGCCCGGTCCCAGAGGGTGAGGCGGACGTCGACGGAGCCCGCCGAGTAGACCACCAGCCGGGGCTGCTCGGCCGCGCCGCCCCGGCGCGCGGACTCCTCGTACCGGCTCGGGAGCGAGAGGGACGCGTCCATGCCGGCCTCACGGTGCACGACCCACGGCGACGGCTGCGCCCCTGCCTCGAACCAGGACGCCCCCAGCCAGACGCCGCCGACGAGCAGCCCGACGACCAGCGCCAGGGTCAGGGCCACGGGACGGCGGCGGAAGGGGCGACGCGTACGGATGCGGGTGCGGGTGCGGGTGTCGGAGGTGGGGCGGGTGTCGGAGGTGGGGCGGGTGTCGGAGGTGGGGCGGGTATCGGAGGTGGGGCGGGTCTCCGGTTCGGGGTGGTCTGCGGGCGGCGCTCCGCCCACTCGCACCGTCCCGACGTCGTCGCCGAACTCTCGAAGGACCCGCACGCCCCGGGGCTCGGCCGCCTCAGCCCTCTCGATCTCCTTCGCCCCCTCGATCTCCCTCGCCCCCTCGGCCTCCTTCGCCCCCTCGGCCCCTTCCGCCACCGCCTCCAGCGCCGCGGCCGCCTCCGCCGGGTCCGGGCGCCCTTCCGGGTCGCGTTGCAGGAGCCGTACGAGAAGAGAGCCGAGCGGGCCGGCCTGTTTCGGCTCGGGCGGGTCCGCGGCGAGGATCGCGGCGAGCGTGGACTCCAGGGTCGTCCGGCGGAACGGGGACCAGCCCTCGACGGCCGCGTACAGCAGGACGCCGAGGGACCACAGGTCGGACGCCGGTCCCGCGCCGCGCCCGGACATCCGCTCGGGGGCGATGAACTCCAGCGAGCCGACGAACTCGCCGCTGACGGCCAGGGATTCCTCGCCCTGGATGTGCGCGATGCCGAAGTCGGTGAGGACGACGCGGCCATGGGGGCCGAGCAGCACGTTGGCGGGCTTCACGTCCCGGTGGACGATGCCGACGGCGTGCGCGGCGCGCAGGGCGCCCAGGACGTCGAGGCCGATGCGGGCGGCCTCGGCCGGGTCGAGGGGGCCGCGCCGCAACACCTCGTGCAGGGACTCGCCGCGGATCAACTCCATGACGATCCAGGGGAGTCCGCCGTCGGCGTCGGACCCCTCCTCCACCACCACGTCGTGGATGGAGACGGCGGAGGGATGATCGACGCGCGCGGCGGCGCGGGCCTCGCGGTACAGACGGTGGGCGGCCCGGCGGTAGGAGTCGTCCTCGGGGTCGCCGGACAACCGGGGCTGTCTGACGGCGACATCGCGCCCCATGAGCTCGTCCCGGGCCCGCCAGACGGTGCCCGTGCCGCCGGAGCCGAGGCGTTCGAGCAGCCGGTAACGTCCGTCCACCATCCGGCTTTTGGCGCCTCCGGGGTCCCCGTCGTTGCTCATGTCCCCATGACTACCACGATCGCCGTCGCCCTCACCGGGCCGGGGCGAACCGTCCTGTCTCCAGCAGCCCGTACGCCCTCTCCCACGCCTTCAACAGGGAGTTCGCAACGACACCGGGGCGATACCGGGGCGATACCGGGCCGCCGGAACCACAGCGGGCACCGCCACTGCCGTCGCAGGGCGATACGGCTAGGGGGCTTCTGATGGATCTCCGCGGCGTCGCGACGCCCGGCACGCACTCTCGCCGCACCGGGCGAGCACCGAACGCCGCTCCTTCTCCCACGGAGATCCATCAGAAGCCCCCTAGACCCGTACTTCGCAGGTCGCCGAAAAGGTTCGCCTCAGCGGCCTCTCAGCGTCCGATCTCGACTGGGTCGGTCCGGGACCGCTATTGCCGTAGCGGTTCCGATCGGCGAGCGATCAGCCACGACCACTTGATCTTCACGATCGGGTGACCTGCGAAGTACGGGCCTAGAGCCTGTCGATCTTCAGGTTGGCGATCGCCGCGCTCGCCACCTCTCGGCCGCGCGCGGTGAAGTCGCCCTTGCCCGGGTAGCCGATCATGAGCTTGTACATGTCGCCGCCGGTGGACTTGTAGTAGAGGATCCTGAGTTCGCGCGGGGCCGGCGCCTGGCTGTCGTCGGTGGTGTAGACGACCGTGTTCCCGGCGGCTTTCCTGCCGTGGAAGGTCGCGTTGTCGTCCGTCGTGGTCTTCGGGTTCTTCGGCATGTCCAACTCGTAACTGCCGGACTCCTTGAAATCCCCGTTGTCGGCGTACATCTCGGCGGCCGCGGAGTCCTTGATGTCGCGGCCGGTGTCCGCCGCCTTGCGGTCCACCAGCAGGACGACCGAGATCGCGCCGCTCGGGTCGGTGTAGCTCACCCAGTGTTCGTCGGCGGCGTCCTTCTCGGGCTCGCCGCGCACATAGCTGTCGGGCACCGCCAGCGTCGCGGTGACGTCCTGCTCGTGCTTCGTCTTCCAGCCGTCCGGCAGCGGCCCCGCGAACGGATCGGCGACCACCAGATACGCCGCCACCGCCGCCGCGACGAAGACGGCCCCGAGCCCGACCCACGCCGTGCGGCCGAACCGGCGCCGGGCGCGCGGGACTTCTCCCTGCGCCGACACCGACCCGGCCTGCGTGGGCTGCGGCTCGGGCGGGTTCGCGGCGGCCTCCAGCAGGGCCCGCACCTGTGCGGCGGCCGGGCGGCGCGCCGGGTCCTTGTCCAGCAGCCCGTTGACGGCCTGGGCGAGCGGGCCCTGCGCGGCGGCGGGCGGCGCGGGCACCGCGTTGAGGACGGACTGCAGGGTGGCCGGCGTGTTGCTGCGGCGGAACGGCGACACGCCCTCGGTCGCCGCGTAGAGCACCACGCCCAGCGACCACAGGTCGGAGGCCGGGCCCGGACGCTGGCCCAGCACCCGCTCGGGCGCGATGTACTCGGGCGAGCCGACGAATCCGCCGGTGTCGGTCAGGTTCGTCTCACCCTCGATCTGGGCGATGCCGAAGTCGGTGAGAACGACCCGCTCGTGCCGGCCGAGCAGCACGTTGTCCGGCTTGACGTCCCGGTGCAGGATGCCCGCCGCGTGCGCGGCCTCCAGCGCGCCGAGCAGTTCCAGGCCGACCCGGGCCGCCTCGCGCGCGCTGAGCGTGCCCTCCTGGAGGACGTCGCCGAGCGAGCGTCCGCGGACCAGCTCCATCACGATCCACGGGCGGCCGTCGACGACCGCGACGTCGTGCACGTTGACCACGGCAGGGTGGTCGAGCCGGGCAGCGGCCCGCGCCTCGCGGCGCATCCGTTCGAACGCGTTGGCTCGTTCGCGCTCGGGAAGATGGTCCGGCACCCGGGGTTCCTTGACGGCTACCTCGCGGTCCACCGTCTCGTCCTTGGCGCGCCAGACCGTGCCCATGCCGCCGTGCCCGAGCTTGGCCAGCAACCGGTAGCGGCCCGCGATGAGCCGCCCGACGCCGGGCTCCTGCGGTCGGTCCCCCGGCTGTTCCCGGGACTGCGGGGGCACCGCCACGGACGGACCGGCCGCGTATGGGTTCGGCGGTTGCAGAACGAAACTCGTCGTGTCGTCGGGCCCTTGGCCGATTCCCCCGTCTTGATTCATGGCTCCATCCCTATCGCGCCAGGCAGGCCGGTATCCACTGGTCGTGGAGAGTTGCGACTACCCGGTTACGAACGTGTCGACGGCGACGTCGAAGTACTCCCGCGCCTCCGCCGCCTTCGCGACGGGCGCCGACACCCATACGTCGTACAGCCGCCCGCCCTCCTCCCAGCACAGGTCGTAGGTGTGCCGGGGGCCCTCCGCCGCGCTGAAGCCGTTCCAGGTGAACTGCCAGAGGGCGGCGGGGCGGCCGCCGTGGGTGGTCTCGGTGACCCGGCCGTCGTGGTACCCCGGGTTGGTGTCCGGGCCCTTGGCCGCGGCCCGCCGCATCACGCCGAGCGGGCCGTCCGCGGGCGGATCGGAGATCTTGACGCCGAGCCGGAAGACCTGCCCCGACGACATGTAGAAGACCCGCTCGCCCTGCGGCACGCGCGTGAAGCCGTCCGGCACGGCGAGCGCGAACCCGGCCGGGTCGTCGGCCACGCGATAGCCGGAGGGAACGGACGGCGTACGGGTAGCCGTCAGGGACGGGCCGGGGGACGAGGTAGGGGACGTGCTGGGGGACGAGGTGGGTGTCGCCGTAGGGGACGGGCCGGAACTCCCCGTAGTGCTCGGGCTCGTTGTCCCGCCCGTCGGGGCGGCCCCCGACGCCGGACCGGCCGTCGGCGGCGCCGAGCTCGCGGGCGTATGCCTGCCGTCGCCGTCGCCGTCGCCGTCCCCGTTCAGGAGCAGCGCCGCCGCCGACACGCCGGCCCCCGCCATCGCGGCGACCAGCAGCGCGGCCACCAGCACGCCCTGCGTGGAGCGCTCCCGGGCGGGAGGCTCCCAGCGGGGCTGGGGCAGGTCTGCCTGGGTCGGGGTGTAGCCGGACGACACCGGCGCCGGCGTACGCCCGGTGTCCAGATAGGCGCGCAGCAGCCGCTCCGCCTCCGCCGCACCCAGCCTCCGGTCGGGATCGCGCTCCAACAGCCCCCGTACGACGGGCAGCAGCGGCGCGGCCTGCGGGGGCGTACGGATCTCGGCGAAGACGACGGCGTGCAGGATGCCGCCCAACGAGTCGCGCCGGAACGGGGATTCGCCGCTCAGTGCCGTGCAGAGCAGCGCGCCGAGCGACCACAGGTCGGACTCCGCGCCGGTCCGCGCCCCGGACATCCGCTCCGGCGCGGTGTACTCGGGCGAGCCGACGAACGAACCGGTCTCGGTGAGCGTGGTGGCGCCCGCGACCTGCGCGATCCCGAAGT
Organism: Streptomyces sp. NPDC050263; assembly: GCF_040655955.1. NCBI lineage: Bacteria > Bacillati > Actinomycetota > Actinomycetes > Kitasatosporales > Streptomycetaceae > Streptomyces > Streptomyces sp. NPDC050263. Next base: position 6,869 of record NZ_JBFAKW010000056.1, read on the forward strand.
CGGTGAGGACGACCCGGCCGCTGTCCCGTTCCAGCAGGACGTTCGCGGGCTTGATGTCCCGGTGCAGGACCCCGGCCGTATGCGCGGCGCGCAGCGCGCCGAGCAGCGCGATGCCGATCCGGGCCGCCTCCGCCGGATCGATCGAGCCCTGCGCGGCGATCCGGTCGGCGAGCGAGCCGCCGTCGATCAACTCCATGACGATGTACGGGCGTTCGCCGTCCTCGACGACGTCGTGCACGACGATGATGTGCGGGTGGCTCAACTGCGCGACCGCACGGGCCTCGCGCAGGGTCCGGTCGCGGCGGCCGCGCGCCTCGTCGGCGGAGAGCGTGTCGTCCTGGGTCAGCTCCTTGACGGCGACACGCCGTCCCAGCAGCTGGTCCGTGGCCCGCCACACGACTCCCATGCCCCCGCGCCCGAGCCTCGCCTCCAGCCGGTAACGGCCCGCGATGACCCGTACGTCGTTCCCGCCCCCCTGGGTCCCCATGAGCCCATCATGCCCCACCGGACGGCGCGCCTCCGGGGCTCCGTCCGGCCAACTGCTGGACGCCGCCGCGCTGTCGTCGGAACCTAGGAGGCCGGTTCCCGCCAGCTCTGCAGTACTGACTTGAACTGCTCGGCCGTCGTGGCCCAGTCCGCGGCGGGCGAGGACATGTAGATCGCGTACTCGGTGCCGTCCCGGGAGACGTACGTCTCCTCGATGGCGCGGCGCGGTCCGGGGAACTTCGTGTCCTTCGCCTGCGCGGTCCACGTGTACTCCCACTCGGAGCCCTCGCGGTCGCGGTAGACGTTCTTCTCCAGGGTGACCCGCTTGTAGTCGACGAGCCGCTCGAGCTGTAGTTCGAGGTCGATCTGATGGGCGTACGGGTCGCTGAAGTCGGGGGACTTGTCGAGCGCGATGCGGATGAAGTGCTCGCCGTCGTCGGGCGTGTAGTCGATCTGCTGGAGGTCGCCGTCGTCCTGGTACACCTGCCGCTCCCACCCCTTGGGGAGGGCGAGCCCGAAGCCCACCGGGTCGTTGACCTCCTGCCAGGAGGCGGGGTCGGAGCCCTGTTCGACGGGGGTGCCGGTCGGCGTGGGGCTCGCCGAGGCGGACGCCGACGTCGACCCGCCGGACTCCTGCTGCCGGTCCTCGTCCCACTTCTGCAGCGACACCGCCGCGACCCCGCCGACCAGCGCGGCGAGGACGACCACGAGCGCGAGCGTGCGCCGCCGACGCCGCCGGGGCGGCTGCCCGGACGGGCCCGCCTCCGGGCCGATGTGCGTCGGTCCCACGGCGGTCGGGTTGGTCATGGGGTGCCCGGCGTCCCCCGGCACGGGCGTCGACGCCTCGGGCGGCAGGGGAACGTACGCGGTCCCGGCCGTGGGGTGACCCGTGGGATGAGCCGTGGCGTGGGTCCCGGAATGGCCCGTTGAACGACCCATGGAGTCGTGACCGCCGGTGGGGTGACCGCCGGTGGCCCGGTCGAGCCCGCCGAACTGCGTCGGCACATACGCCTGGGCCCCGCCGGGACGCCGTCCTTCGGCGGCTTCGGCGAGGAGTTGCTCGGCCTCCGCGGTGCCGGGACGGGTGGCCGGGTCCTTGCGCAGCAGGGCGGTGATGACGGGGCCGAGCGGCCCGGCGTACTGCGGGTCGGCGGCCTCCTCCTCGACGACGGCCTGCAGCGTGGTCAGCGGCGAGGTGCGCCGGAACGGCGACCGTCCCTCCACCGCCGTGTACAGCGTCGCGCCCAGCGCCCACAGATCGGAGGACGGACCGGGGTCCTGGCCGCGCACCCGCTCCGGGGCCAGATAGTCGACGGAGCCGACGACCTCGCCGGTCCGCGTGATCGTGCTGTCGCCCTCGATCTGGGCGATGCCGAAGTCGGTGAGGAGGACGCGGCCGTCATGGGAGAGGAGCACGTTGCCCGGCTTGACGTCACGGTGCAGCACCCCGGCGGAGTGCGCGGCGCGCAGCGCACGCAGCACCCACAGACCGATCCGGGCGGCCTCGGCGGGCTCGATCCGCCCGTCCTCCTTTACGGCGTCGGCCAGCGAGCGGCCCTCGACCAGTTCCATCACGATCCACGGCCGGCCGTCGTGTTCCAGCACGTCATGGACGGTGACGACGGCGGAGTGGTTGATCCGCGCGGCCGCGCGAGCCTCGGCGCGGGTGCGCGCGAGCAGGATGGCCTGATCGCCCTCGGCGACATAGAGCGCGGCGGTCAGTTCCTTGATCGCGACGGCCCGGTGCAGCACCTCGTCGTGGGCGCGCCACACCCGGCCCATGCCCCCGCTACCGATGGCATCGGCAAGCCGGTAGCGGCCCGCGAGGAGCAGGCCCTGCATCTGATTCACGTTGCCCCGCAATGGTCTTGACAAGCTCAGCGTAAAGACCGGACCTCGTCCGGGGAACCACGGGGGTGCCATGGAGACAGCACTGTGACGGTTGTCGCTTCCCGCGCCGCAAGGGAACCGGAGGGGGCCCGGGAAGCTCTCGGGGCCCGCTCAGCCGGTGTACTGGTAGGTAGCCGACGCCTGGTCGTACAGCCGCGTCACTTCGTCCCGCTCGGCTTCCGGCCCTCTGACCTGCACGATGTGGTACCGCCCGGCGATGAGGATCGCCAGGTTGCGCACGTACAGCGCCCGTCCGTCGGCGTCGGTCCAGGTGAACTGCCCCTCGGCCATGGTGCGGGTGCCCACCGTCGTCGTGCGCAGTCCCGAGGCCGTCGCCCAGCTGGAGTCGCGGTACGGCTGGAGTTCGCTCTCCTTCTCCCGCTGGTAGACCATCGGGTCGCTGCCGTTCGCGGACGCGCTGTCCCGCCCCGCCACGACGATCAACTCGAAGTCTCCGTGCGAGTAGACGACCTGGCCGCGCCCGTTCTTCGGCGTGCGGTCCCAGCCGTTGGCCACGGCGACCTGGAAGCCGACGTCGTCCGTGCGCAGGGTGAATCCGTCGGCGACCTGCGCGCCGGATCCGCCCGTCTGCGTCTGGGTGGCCTCCGCTCCCGATCCCCCGGAGGGCGAGGCGGAGGCGCCGGTGCCCGGCGAGGTCTGGTCGGGCCGGGGCTCGCTGCTCGCCTCGGGCGGCTGACCGGCCGCCGTGCCGGTGGCGCCGGTCCGCTGGGAGCCGTCCGTGCCGGCCTCCCCGTCCTCGCCGGCCTTGGGCAGGAACAGCACGGCGTAGGCGACCGCCGCGGCCATCAACAGCAGTATCAGCACCAGCAGGGTGCGGCCCAGACTGCGGGGCGAACCGCCCGGCTCCTGCCGGGACCGCTTGTGCCGGCCGTGCGTCGCGGGCAGCCCGGCACGCCGTCTGCGCACCAGCTCGCCCTTGCGGCGGACGATCGGCAGCCGCCGCGGATCGGTCGGCGGCGCGGCGACGACGTACGTGCCCGCCTCCGGCTCCGGCGCGGAGCGGACCAGCGAGCGCAGCCAGCCCCGCAGTTCCTCGAAGTCGAGACGCTCGGTGGGGTCCTGACGCAGCAGCGACTCCACGACCGGCCTGAGCGGTCCGCACTCCTCGGCGAAGGCGGGCGGCTCGGCGCACACCATCTGCACCAGCTCGGCCGTCGACTCCTCCGGGTACGGCGCATGCCCCTGGACGGCCCGGAAGAGCAGCGCGCCGAGCGCCCACAGGTCGGTCGCGGGGCCGATCGGCGCGGCCAACTGCCAGTTCTCGTGCACCGGTCCGGCCTGCTCGGGCGCCCACCGCTCGGTGACCGGTCCGACGACTGCCATCCGCGCCTGCCGCGCCCGCTCGGCGGCCAGCGCACTGGCGGGCCCCCGCCGGACGACCGCCTCGGGCACCGCGGTCGCAGGCTCGGCTGCGGGAAGGGGTGCGGACGCGGGAAGGGGCGCGGGCGCGCCCTGGCCGCGGTAAGGGGTGACGCCGTAGGGGTCGGCGATCTGGCCAGGGGGGTTGCCGCCCATGGCGCCGGGGCCGCCGTCGGCCGGGGTACGGGTGCCGGGCAGGGCCGCGCGCCCGTTCTGCTGGGCCTCCTGGGCCTCCTGCACCCGGGCCGCGGCCCGCGCTCCGGCCCGGTACGCGGCGATCGCCCCGGCCCGCGCGGCGCGAATGTCCCCGCCGGTCTCCAAGGGCGCCGCTCTCCGGGCCACCGCCCCGGACGCCCCGCCCCCGCCGGACGGCTCACCCGCCGCCGCCGGAAACGCACCCGGCCCCCGCGCCTCTATGGCAGCCCGCCGCGCGGCCTCGGGATCGCCCGCCCCGGCGTCCAGCCCGGCTGCCGGTCCGACCGGGCCACGCGAGCCGCCCTGCGCACCCGGGCCGCCCGGGGCCCCCTGGCCGCCTTGTCGAACCGGGGCCGCGGCGGGCCCGGGCCCGCCGTTCCCCCGGCTCTGCTCACTCTCCGCCGCGCCCCGTGCCGCCTCCTGCGGCGGCACCGGGTCGTACCCGCACAGCGCCTCTTCCGCCGCGCCGACCGCCAGACCGGTCAGCATGACCCGCCCGTCGTCGCAGACGAGGACCGTGCGGGCGGTGATGTTCCGGTGCACCCAGCCATGCCCGTGCAGCACGCTCAGCGCCATCAGCACGTCGGAGGCGACCTCGGCGGCCCGGTACGGCGTCAGCGGCTTCTCGGCGAGCAGCGCCGCGAGCGGCCGGGCGGCGACCAGTTCACTCACTATCCACAGCGAGCCGCCCTCGGCGAACACATCGAAGACCTGGTCGAGCCGCGGATGGTCGGGAATGCTCGCCGTGGCCTGCGCCGCCTCCATCGCACGCCGTACGACGGGATCGGCGGGCCGACGCGTCCCCGCGGCCGCGCCCGCGCCTCGTGGTCCCGGCGGCCGTGCCCCGCGCTCACGCGCCGTGAACCCCGCGGGCAGCCCTTCCGCGTCGAGCACCTCGGCCTCGACGACCTCCGGCAACGGCACCTGGCGGACCAGGACTTCCTGCCCGCTGTAGGTGTCGAAGGCCCGGCTCTCGGTGAGTTCGTACTCGTCGGAGGGCGGCAACGGCAGGCGGTAGCGGTCGACGAGTACCCGACCCGCATAGTCGTCCACGATGCCTCCCCCGGCCGCTCGGTCGGTCAATTCCGTTCGTCTTGCGTGCCGTTACAGCCGTATCCGGCCGGATAGCTGGATGCGTACGGTCCGCAGCCACTCACGATACGTGCCGGAGGCAACCCGCAAAGAGGGGATGCCAGATCTCACCCCCAGATCTCACGCCCCGAACACGGCCACGCGACGCCCGACTTGGCCGCTACTTCTTCGGCGTGAAGGTGTCGGCCAGCGTCGTCCAGGTGGTCGTCCGCAGCTCGGTGTCCCACGCGGCGGACTTCGCCGTGTACATCAGCGCGTACCCGAGGCTGTCGTTCACGACGAATCCGCGGTCGATGGTGTGGTAAGCGGTCCCGCCGTCCGTGTAGGTGAACTCCCAGTCGGCGGTGTTCCAGCCCCGGTAGTTCACCTTCTCTATTCGGATCTTCTGGTACTGCGAGCGCTTCATCGAGCGCTCCTGGTTGTTCCAGTCGGCGACGGGGTCGTCCTTGGGCGTGGTCGTCCAGGCGACGAGCAGCCTCTGTCCGTCGGGACCGGTGAAACGGTCCCCCGCCCGGTCCGAGGTCTGGTACTTCCACCCCGTGGGCAGCCCGATCGAGTAGCCCTGCCCGCCCTTGTACGTCGTCGCCACCTTGGTCCCCGCGGGGGCGGTGACACCGGACCCGGCGCCCCCGGCCGCAGCCGTGTTGCTCGGCGAGGAGCCGGACCCGGCCCCGGTGGACTGCGACTGCGACCCGTCCGAACGGGTCCCGTCGGCCTCGTCCTCCTTGGTCTCGGCGCTGGCGCTCGCGCTCCCACCGGCCACCGGCCGGGAGGCCCCGCCGCTCGGCGAGCCGCTCGCGCTGTCGTCGCCACCGCCGAGCGTGAGGGCCAGCACGGTGCCGAGCACCGCGAGCACCACCACGACGGCGATGATCACCAGCGTCCGCTTGGGCACCACGTCGGTCAGCGGCGCCCTCGGCACATGCCGCGGCGGCAGGTCCGGCGGCGTCATCACGGGCCACCCCGAACTCCGCCCACCGGCGCCGGAAGCGGCCCCGGAACCGGCGCCCGAACCGGATCCGGACCCGGACCGGGCCGCCGGAACGGAAGGGGACGCCGGAACGGAGGGGGACGCCGACGCCGAACCGCTCACCGAAGCCGAACCGGAAGCCGCGGCCGCGGCCGCTGAAGACGCCGAAGTCGCCGTGGTCTTGGAGGCGGAGGCCGACACCGCAGGCGCGGCGGGCGCGGCTGCCGCCGACGGGGCAGCGGTCGGCGCGGCGGCGGAAGCGGTCGCCCCGGTCCCCCGAGCCGCACCGCCCTTCTCCGCCTCGTCCTTCCGTGCCGTACCCGTGCTCACCGCACCGGAAGCGCCCGTCCCGCTCGCCGACTTGGCGCGGGAGGCGGCCGCCGAGGTCGCCGCCCCCGCCGCGACAGCGGCCTTGCGCACCGACCGGAACGCGCCGCGCAGCTTCTCGCCCGCATCCGCGCCCGCCGAACTCCCCTTGCCCTCGCGACCGTCCGGCTGTGGCGGCAGCGGCACCAGCTTCGTGGCGTCCGCCGGTTCGGCGTGGCTCGGATCGGGTGCGTGCAGCACCGCGTCGAGCATGGCCCGCGCACCGGCGTCGTCGAGCCGCCGCATCGGATCCTTGGTGAGCAGGCCGTAGATGACGTCCTTCAGCGGCCCCGCGTTCTTCGGCTCCTCCAACTGCTCGGTCATCACCGCGGTGAGCGTGGCGATCGCCGAGCCCTTGTCGTAGGGCGGCGAGCCCTCGACCGACGCGTACAGCAGACCGCCGAGCGACCAAAGGTCGGCCGCAGGCCCGGGCTTGTGACCGCGGGCCCGCTCCGGGGAGATGTAGGAGGGCGCGCCGACGAGCATGCCGGTGGAGGTGATGGACGGGTCGCCCTCGACCTGGGCGATGCCGAAGTCGGTGAGCACGACCCGGCCTTCTTCGGAGATCAGCACGTTCGACGGCTTCACGTCGCGGTGCAGGATGCCCTCTCGGTGTGCCGACCGCAGCACGTCGAGGATCGCCAGCCCGACCTCCGCGGCGCGCTTCGGCTCCAGCACGCCGTCCTCACGGATGACCTCGGCGAGGGACTTGCCCTCGACGAGCTCCATGACGATCCACGGCCGGTCGTCCTCCTCGACCACGTCGAAGACCGTCACCGCGCTGTTGTTGCGGATCCGCGCGATGGCCTTGGCCTCGCGCAACGTCCGTGTGATCAGCCGACGCTTCTCGTCCTCGTCGATGTTCCCCGGGAACCGCAGCTCCTTGACGGCGACCGTGCGCCCGAGGGTCTCGTCCTCCGCGCGCCACACCGTCCCCATGCCGCCGCGGCCGAGTACGTCTCCCAGCCGGTACCGCCCGGCGAGGAGACGTGCGCTCTTGTCCTGACGGGATGCTCCCGCCCGCTCCGCCTCCGACATGCGTCCCCTCATGCAACCCGCCCTGACAGAGCCTCCATTGTCCCTCACCCGACAAGTGCCCAACGCCCAGGGTGCCTCTCAGCGCATCCCGACCGCACCCCAGGAGTGGAGCATTCCGGCCAGAAGGTGCAGCACGCTCAGGCCAGAGTGCGCGCGGGAGCGCCCCTCGGCCCGCTCACCGCCCCGGACCTGTCCGAGTTCTGCCCTCGCAATCCGTACAACGAGCCGGTTCCGAACAGAGATCCCGATTCACCACACCCGTTCGAGTGAAGCCGAGCCGGCCACTCTCGCGGTGCCACTCTCTCGCGGTGCCACTCTCTCGCGGTGCCACTCTCTCGCGGTGCCACTCGCCCGGACCCATTCGCCCGGCTGCCTACAGCGGCACGATGTCCGGCGCTCCCAGCCGGGCCGCGTCCGCCGTCAGGTCGTCGGGCTGGCGCTGCGACTCGCGCTCGGCCTCCACCCGCTTCTCGTAGTGCTCGACCTCGCGCTCGATGTGGCCCTTGTCCCAGCCGAGGACCGGAGCCATCAGTTCGGCGGCCTCGCGGGCGCTGCGCGTGCCGCGGTCGAACGTCTCGATGGAGATGCGCGTGCGGCGCGTCAGCACGTCGTCCAGGTGCCGGGCCCCCTCGTGGGAGGCGGCGTAGACGATCTCGGCGCGCAGATAGTCGTCGGCGGCGTGGAGCGGCTCGCCCAGCGACGGGTCCGCGGTGATCAGGTCCAGCACCTCCTCCGCCATCGCCCCGAAGCGGTTCAGCAGATGCTCGACCCGCACCACGTGCAGGCCCGTCCGCGCGGCGATCCGCGCCCGCGCGTTCCACAGCGCCCGATAGCCCTCCGCGCCCAGCAGCGGCACGTCCTCCGTGACGCAGTCGGCGACCCGCTGGTCGAGCCCGCGCACGGCCTCGTCGACCGCGTCCTTGGCCATCACCCGGTACGTCGTGTACTTGCCGCCCGCCACGACGACCAGCCCCGGCGCCGGATGCGCGACGGTGTGCTCGCGCGACAGCTTGCTGGTGGCCTCGGACTCACCGGCCAGCAGGGGCCGCAGTCCCGCGTACACACCCTCGACGTCGTCCCTGCTCAGCGGCACCGCGAGCACCGAGTTCACCCGCTCCAGCAGGTAGTCGATGTCGGCGCTGGACGCGGCCGGGTGGGCCTTGTCGAGGTCCCAGTCGGTGTCGGTCGTGCCGATGATCCAGTGCCGGCCCCAGGGGATGACGAACAGCACGGACTTCTCGGTGCGCAGGATGAGTCCGCTGGAGGAGCTGATCCGGTCCCTGGGCACGACGAGGTGGATGCCCTTGGACGCCCGGACGTGGAACTGTCCCCGCTCCCCCACCATCGCCTGGGTGTCGTCGGTCCACACGCCCGTGGCGTTGACGATCTGCCGGGCCCGGATCTCGTACTCCCCGCCCCCCTCGACGTCCTGCACGCGCGCGCCCACGACGCGTTCGCCCTCGCGCAGGAACCCCGTCACCCGCGCGCGGTTGGCCGCCTTCGCCCCGTAGGACACGGCCGTGCGCACCAACGTGGCGACGAAGCGGGCGTCGTCCATCTGCGCGTCGTAGTACTGCAACGCGCCGACCAGCGCGTCCTTCTTCAAGGCGGGGGCGACGCGCAGGGCTTGACGGCGGGTCAGATGGCGGTGGGCCGGCAGGCCGCGGCCGTGCCCGCGGGCCATGGACATCACGTCGTAGAGCGCGACGCCCAACCCGGCGTACATCCGCTCCCAGACCTTGTGTTCGAACGGATAGAGGATCGGCACCGGCTTCACGAGATGCGGAGCGAGCCGTTCGAGCAGCAGCCCGCGTTCCTTCAGCGCTTCGCGCACCAGGGCGAAGTCGAGCATCTCCAGGTAGCGCAGGCCGCCGTGGATCAGCTTGCTGGACCTGCTGGACGTGCCCGACGCCCAGTCCCGCGCCTCGACCAGACCGGTGGACAGGCCGCGTGTCACAGCGTCCAGGGCGACGCCCGCTCCGACCACGCCGCTTCCCACCACCAGCACGTCCAGTTCGCGCTCGGCCATGGCCGCCAGTGACTCGGCCCGCTGCGCCGGTCCCAGTGTCGCTGTCCTCACGGTGCCTCCCGCTGTCGGTCGCCCCTGCCCAGATTCTGACCGCGTCGCCCGACTTCAGCCACCACGCGCCCCCAGCCTGTGGACAACTCTCACGGAACCGGAACCGACCTGCCGGGAAACCGGCCGCCCAACACAGCCGCCCAACACAGTCGATCAATCCCGCATAACGGTCATATTTACTCCTAGTCTGACATTGCGCTCGTCCATCCTGTCCACCGGGCTTGCGCACCTGTCCCACCTCGGTTACTGGGAAGGACGGCTCACGCCATGCCCGCAGATCTCGCCGTCATCGGACTCGGCCCGCTCGGCCTGCCCCTGGCCCAGGCCGCCGTGGCCGCCGGCATCCCCACCGTCGGCTACCGCACCGGCCCCGAGGCCGGCTCCCTCAGCCCCGCCGAACTGCGCCGGATGCTCTCGGGGGGCTTCCGGCCCGCCACCAACCCCGCCGAACTGGGCCGGGTGCGCACCGCCGTCCTCTGCGCCCCGACCCCGCGCGACGCGGACGGCGGCCTCGACCTGAGCCAGCTGGAGTCGGCCGCCCGCACCCTCGCGGGGCATCTGCGCCCGCACACCACCGTCATCCTGGAGTCGCCCGTGTACCCGGGGGCGACGGAGGAGTTCCTGCTGCCGCTCCTGGAGGAGACGTCCGGCCTCCGCGCGGGCCGCGACTTCCACCTCGCCTACTCCCCCAGCCGCGTCGACCCCGGCAGCCGTGCCTTCACCCCGGCCAACACGCCGAAGGTCATCGGGGGGCTCACCCCTGCCTGCACCGAGTCCGCCGCCGCGTTCTACGGCCGGCTCACGGACAAGGTGGTACGCGCGCGTGGCTTGCGGGAAGCCGAGACCGTGCAGCTCCTGGAGACCAACTTCCGGCACGTCAACATCGCGCTCGTCAACGAGATGGCCGTCCTCTGCCACGACCTGGGCGTCGACCTCTGGGACGTCGTCCGCTGCGCGGAGACCAAGCCGTTCGGCTTCGAGGCCTTCCGCCCCGGCCCCGGCGTCGGCGGCCACTCCGTCCCCCTCGACCGCACCGGCCGGCCCGGCAACCCTCTGCGCATGGTCGAACTGGCCCAGCAGGTCAACAACCGCATGCCCCGCTACGTCGTCCAGCGCGCCGCCGCCCTCCTCAACGAGCACGGCAAGTCGGCGCGGGGCGCGCGCGTGCTGCTGCTCGGCGTCACCTACAAGGCCGACCTCGCCGACCAGCAGAACACCCCCGCGCGCGAGATCGCGCTCCGCCTGATGGAACTCGGCGCCGCCGTCAGCTACCACGACCCGCACGTGCCGTCCTGGAGCGTCCTGGACCGCCCGGTCCCCCGCGCCGACTCCCTCTACGAGGCCGCCGCCGACGCCGACCTCACGATCCTCCTCCAGCAGCACCGCACCTACGACCTCCAGGGCCTGTCGGTGAAGGCCCAGCTGCTGCTGGACACGCGCGGGGCCACTCCTACGGGGGCGGCGCACCGGTTGTGAACCGGTGCGCACACGTCCGCCACGGGCTCCGAAGGCTGGTGGCGCACGACCCGGCCCGCCGGTAACGTACGAAACAGGTGGGGCTTATCGCAGCAGGCACTGCGGCAGGCTCGCGGATGGGTCATGGAGCGTCCGCCCCCAGTGTGTTTGGGGACGGCCACTCACCATCACGCCAACAAGGTGGAGCCCACCGCAGAAGGCACTGCGGCAGGCTCCTGATGGTTCACGGAGTGTCCGCCCCCAGTGTGTGTGGGAGCGGCCGCTCACCATCCGAAAAGACGCAAGATCCACCTCCTCCGGTACTTCACCATCCGAAGACGGAGTCGGTCCCAGCGGGTGGGCTTGCGGTGGCGTCCCATGGGCGCCCCCTTCCACGACGCCGCCCATAGGCCCGGGAGACGGCTCGTTCAGGAACTCGGGCCGGGCCCCGAGGGCCGGGGTCCGGAACGATGTCCTTGGAAATTCGCCTCGAAGGCAACCGTGCGCCCCCATCCCGCACCACGCGCCCTCGTGTCCGCGGGCCCGGCGGTCGGTCCGGGCATGCGAAAGGGGCCGGTCGTCTCACCCGAGTGAGTCGACCGGCCCCTGCCGTCGCGCTACGCGGCTGCTAGCGGCGGTGCACCGAGTCCGCGACCGTCACCTCGACGCGCTGGAACTCCTTGAGCTCGCTGTAGCCGGTGGTGGCCATCGCGCGGCGCAGGGCGCCGAAGAGGTTCATCGAGCCGTCGGGCGTGTGCGAGGGACCCGTCAGGACCTCCTCGATGGTGCCGACCGTGCCGAGGTCGACCTTCTTGCCGCGCGGCAGCTCCTCGTTGACGGCCTCCATGCCCCAGTGGTGGCCGCGGCCCGGCGCGTCGGTCGCGCGCGCGAGCGGGGAGCCCATCATCACCGAGTCGGCGCCGCAGGCGATCGCCTTGGCCAGGTCACCGGACCAGCCGACGCCGCCGTCCGCGATGACGTGCACGTACCGGCCGCCGGACTCGTCCATGTAGTCGCGGCGGGCCGCCGCCACGTCCGCCACGGCCGTCGCCATCGGGACCTGGATGCCCAGCACGTTGCGCGTGGTGTGCGCCGCGCCGCCGCCGAAGCCGACCAGGACGCCCGCCGCGCCGGTGCGCATCAGGTGCAGGGCCGCCGTGTATGTGGCGCAGCCGCCGACGATCACCGGGACGTCGAGCTCGTAGATGAACTGCTTCAGGTTCAGCGGCTCGTGCGAGCCGGACACGTGCTCCGCCGAGACCGTGGTGCCGCGGATGACGAAGATGTCCACGCCCGCGTCGACCACGGCCTTGGAGAACTGGGCGGTGCGCTGCGGGGAGAGCGCGGCCGCGGTGACCACGCCCGAGTCGCGCACCTCCTTGATGCGCTGCCCGATCAGCTCCTCTTTGATAGGGGCCGCGTAGATCTCCTGGAGGCGGCGGGTCGCGGTGTCCGCGTCCAGCTCGACGATCTCGTCGAGCAGCGGCTGCGGGTCCTCGTGCCGGGTCCACAGGCCCTCGAGGTTGAGGACGCCGAGGCCGCCGAGCTCGCCGATGCGGATCGCGGTGGCCGGGGAGACGACCGAGTCCATGGGGGCGGCCAGGAACGGCAGCTCGAAGCGGTAGGCGTCGATCTGCCAGGCGATCGAGACCTCCTTCGGGTCCCGCGTACGGCGGCTGGGGACGACGGCGATGTCGTCGAATGCGTACGCCCGGCGGCCGCGCTTGCCGCGCCCGATCTCGATCTCAGTCACGTGTGTGGCCTTTCCCTGATGCGTTGCAGCGTCTACCAGTATCGCCGACGGGTACGACAAGGGCGGCCCCGGAGTCTCCGGGGCCGCCCTTGGGATGCCTCACGCGCGCGTGCGGGTCACATGCGACCGTGCGACCGCTGCCGTCACTTGTTGCTGTAGTTCGGTGCCTCGACCGTCATCTGGATGTCGTGCGGGTGGCTCTCCTTGAGGCCCGCGGACGTGATGCGGACGAAGCGGCCCTTGGACTCCATCTCCTCGATGGTGGCGGCGCCCACATAGCCCATGGTCTGGCGCAGACCGCCGACCAGCTGGTGCAGCACGTTGCCCAGCGGGCCGCGATAGGGCACCTGGCCCTCGATGCCCTCGGGCACGAGCTTGTCGTCGGCCGCGACCTCCGCCTGGAAATAGCGGTCCTTGGAGTACGACTTGCCCTGGCCGCGGGACTGCATCGCGCCGAGCGAGCCCATGCCCCGGTAGGACTTGAACTGCTTGCCGTTGATGAACTGCAGCTCGCCCGGGGACTCCTCGCAGCCCGCGAGGAGGCTGCCCAGCATCACGGTGTCGGCGCCGGCGGCGAGCGCCTTGCCGATGTCGCCGGAGTACTGCAGGCCGCCGTCGCCGATCAGCGGAATGCCCGCCGGACGGGCCGCGAGGGACGCCTCGTAGATGGCCGTGACCTGCGGGACGCCGATACCGGCGACCACGCGGGTGGTGCAGATCGAGCCGGGTCCGACGCCGACCTTGATGCCGTCGACACCGGCGTCGATCAGGGCCTGCGCGCCGTCGCGGGTGGCGACGTTGCCGCCGATCACGTCGACCCGCACGCTCGACTTGATCTTCGACATCCAGCTGAGGGCGTTGCTGTTGTGGCCGTGCGAGGTGTCGACGACCAGGAAGTCCACGCCGGCCTCGGCGAGGGCCTGGGCGCGCTCCAGCGCCTCCGGGCTGGCCCCGACGGCGGCGCCGACGAGCAGGCGGCCCTCGGTGTCCTTGGCGGCATGGGGGTACTTCTCGGCCTTGACGAAGTCCTTGACGGTGATGAGGCCCATGAGGACGCCCGACCCGTCGACCAGCGGAAGCTTCTCGATCTTGTGGCGGCGCAGGAGCTCCATGGCGTCCGTGCCGGAGATGCCGACCTGGCCGGTGACCAACGGCATCGGGGTCATGACCTCGCGCACCTGACGGCTGCGGTCGGACTCGAAGGCCATGTCACGGTTGGTGACGATGCCGAGCAGCTTGCCGGCCGGGTCGGTGACCGGCACACCGCTGATGCGGAACTTGGCGCACAGGGCGTCGGCCTCGGCCAGCGTGGCGTCCGGGTGCACGGTGATCGGGTCGGTGACCATGCCGGACTCGGAGCGCTTCACGAGGTCGACCTGGTTGACCTGGTCCTCGATGGAGAGGTTGCGGTGGAGCACGCCGACGCCGCCCTGGCGGGCCATCGCGATCGCCATGCGGGACTCGGTCACCTTGTCCATCGCCGCGGACAGCAGCGGGATGTTGACCCGGACGTTGCGGGAGATGCGGGACGAGGTGTCGACCGCGTTGGGGAGCACCTCGGATGCCCCCGGTAGCAGCAGCACGTCGTCGTAGGTCAGCCCGAGTGTCGCGAATTTTCCGGGCACTCCGTCGACGTTCGCAGTCATGACACCTTCCCCAAATGGCCTTGATCGGTGCGGATGTCCATGCTAACGGGAAGCGCACCTCCCGAATTCCACGGTCGAGTGTGACTCCGGGCTTCGTATGTTCGTACGGAAACGGGGCGAACCCTGTTCAGCGGAGGGGCCTACTGCTCGGCGAGCGCCCGCAGTCTGCTCAGCGCGCGGTGCTGGGCCACCCGGACCGCTCCGGGTGACATTCCCAACATCTGGCCGGTTTCCTCGGCGGTGAGGCCGACCGCGATGCGCAACAGAAGCAGTTCCCGCTGGTTCTCGGGCAGGTTGGCCATGAGTTTCTTGGCCCATTCGGCATCGCTGCTGAGGAGGGCGCGCTCCTCGGGGCCGAGGGAGTCGTCCGGCCGCTCGGGCATCTCGTCGGACGGGACCGCCGTCGAGCCCGGGTGGCGCATGGCGGCGCGCTGGAGGTCCGCGACCTTGTGGGCGGCGATGGCGAAGACGAAGGCCTCGAAGGGCCTGCCGGTGTCCCGGTAGCGGGGCAGTGCGAGCAGGACCGCCACACAGACCTCCTGGGCGAGGTCCTCGACGAAGTGGCGCGCGTCGCCGGGCAGACGGGAGAGCCGGGTGCGGCAGTAGCGCAGCGCCAGCGGGTGGACATGGGCCAGCAGGTCATGGGTGGCCTGTTCGTCGCCGTCCACTGCGCGATGGACGAGTGCCCCGATCGTCCCCACGGCAGTGACCGCCTCGTCATCGCGCATCGGTCCATGGTGCACTGCGGCCGGACCGGCCGCGGCACCGTGCCCATCGTTGTGCACCGAAGCGTTATGAGCAGGTGCGCCGGAACTCATCCCCTGCGCCCTCCCCTTCCGCTCGACCGACTCGTCCCCGAGGAACTCCACACCTCAAGGATGCGGCATCGGCGGCGAAACGAGCAGCGGGCACCCGCCGAGACCGTGCCCCGGACCCGCCCGCGGCGCGGCGCAAGGAGGCCTCGCGGGGCCTCCGCACCACGTCTGAGCAGGGAAGTTCGCGCATGAGCCCGCTCCCTCACTGAATGACCGATGTCACCCCGAAGCCGACCCGATCCGCCGGACGGCCCAGGACCGTCCTGCGTCGGACGGGTCCGGGACCGCGGGGCCGGGCGGACGGGGACGATCCCCGGAGGGACGATCCCCGGGATCCCCGGAGGGACGATCCCTAGCGGACCAGCCCCCAGCGGAAGCCGAGCGCCACGGCGTGCGCGCGGTCCGAGGCGCCGAGTTTCTTGAACAGCCGTCGGGCGTGCGTCTTGACGGTGTCCTCGGAGAGGAACAGCTCACGGCCGATCTCCGCGTTGGAGCGGCCGTGGCTCATGCCTTCGAGCACCTGGATCTCACGCGCGGTGAGCGTGGGCGCCGCACCCATCTCGGCCGAGCGCAGCCGGCGCGGGGCGAGCCGCCAGGTCGGATCGGCGAGCGCCTGGGTGACGGTCGCGCGCAGTTCCGCGCGCGAGGCGTCCTTGTGCAGGTAGCCGCGGGCGCCGGCGGCGACCGCGAGGGCGACGCCGTCGAGGTCCTCGGCGACGGTCAGCATGATGATGCGCGCCCCGGGGTCGGCGGACAGCAGCCGCCGTACGGTCTCGACGCCGCCCAGTCCGGGCATGCGTACGTCCATCAGAATCAGGTCCGAGCGGTCGGCACCCCAGCGGCGGAGGACTTCCTCGCCGTTGGCCGCCGTCGTCACGCGCTCGACGCCGGGCACGGTCGCGACCGCGCGGCGGAGCGCCTCTCGGGCAAGCGGGGAGTCGTCGCAGACGAGGACGGATGTCATGGCCGCCCTCCGCAGCTGATGCGCGTCACCTTGTGCCTCCAGGCTGGTACGAATCGTCACCTGTGCGGTCGACCGTCTCGGACGCCTGCCCGAGCGTTTGTGTTTTCAACCGCCACCGCACTCTCAACGACGGTCACTCGAAAGAGTTACGGGGCTGCGTGCATTCTTCGGCACTCTACGTGAGGGTGCGGACACAGTGGAGGCAGCCACACGGACCCTCAAGCTTTCATCACAACCCATGCCCCGTTCGGCCCTATTTCTTCCCTTTTACTGGTGTCTGAGGCTAGATTCGCAATGAGTCATATTTTCATCTCCTTAGATCGTAGTTGTACGCTCGTGGGCACCGTATCCGCTCAACACGGCTACAAGGGGTCACGCAATGGCAGATTTCTCCCGCCTTCCCGGACCGAACGCGGACCTGTGGGACTGGCAGCTCCTGGCCGCCTGCCGCGGGGTGGACAGTTCGCTCTTCTTCCATCCGGAGGGTGAGCGCGGGGCGGCTCGGAGCGCTCGAGAGAACTCGGCCAAGGAGGTCTGCATGAGGTGCCCGGTCCGAGCGCAGTGCGCGGCGCACGCGCTGGCGGTACGCGAGCCGTACGGCGTGTGGGGCGGGTTGACCGAGGACGAGCGCGAAGAGCTCATGGGGCGGGCGCGCAACCGCCTGGTGTCGGCGTCGTCGGGCGCGAGAGACGCCGCTTCGAACACATGAAGGAACGTTTCTCCTGGACGGAGGGCACATAGACGGAGGGCACGCGCGCGTACCCTCCGCCTTTCACTGACGTCTCACTGACGTCTCACTGGCGCCTCACTGGCGCCTCACTCGCGTCTCACCGACGCCTCACTGCCGCGCCGCCGCCCACCCCAGCTGCTCCAGGGTGGCCGCCACCGCCGGGACCTGGGCCAGGTCCGGCAGGGTGAGCGCGACGATCTCCCGCCGCACCGCCGGTTCCAGCGTGAGCGCGCGAGCGCCACGCGGGCGTACGGACTCGATCGCGAGCTGGGGCAGGACGGCGACCCCGAGACCCGCGCCCACCAGACCGACCACCGCCGGGTAGTCGTCGGTCGCGAAGTCGATGCGGGGGGTGAAGCCCGCGCTCTCGCACACCTGGACCAGCTGGCCACGACAGCGCGGACAGCCGGCGATCCACGGCTCGGCGGCGAGATCGCCGATGGCGACGGACTCCCCGCGCGCGAGGGGGTGCCGCTCGGGTACGAGGGCGACCAACCGGTCCTTCAGCAACGGCCGTACGACCAGGTCGTCCCATTCTCCGTCGACGGCCCCGGCGGACCCGGCGGCCGCGCCGGCCTCGGTGTCGCGGCCGCCCGTCGCGCGTTCGTAGCGGAAGGCGAGGGCGATGTCGCAGTCCCCCTCGCGGAGCAGCTCGACCGACCGCGGCGGCTCGGCCTCCTCCAGGGAGACGCGGGTGCCGGGGTGGGCGGCGCGCAGGGCGGCGAGGGCGGTCGGGACCAGCGTCGAGCTGCCGCTGGGGAAGGAGACCAGGCGGACCCGGCCCGCCCGCAGTCCCGCGATCGCGGCGACCTCCTCCTCGGCGGCGGTCAGCCCGGACAGGATGCCGACCGCATGCCGGACGAGGGCCTCGCCCGCCTGGGTCAGCCGCATCTCGCGGCCGCTGCGGACCAGCAGGGGCGTGCCCACGGAGGCCTCCAGGGCCTTCATCTGCTGGCTGACGGCCGGCTGCGTGCAGCCCAGTTCGCGCCCGGCCGCCGAGAAGGAGCCGGTGGCGGCCACGGCACGCAGGACGCGGAGATGACGGGCCTCGATCATCCGTCGAGGATAGCCGACCATAAGCAAGTCTTGGGTCACGGCGCGAATAACGCGTCGACACTTTGATCCACATCGCCTACCGTTGCCGGTATGAGGCTTCTGTCTGTCAATCTGGGCCGCCCGAAGGCCGTGCCGTACACCGATCAGCCGCAGGGGCTGACCGGGATCGACAAGCAGCCGGTCGAGGGGGCGGTGCGGGTCTTCGCGCCCGGGCCGAAGGGGGAAGGCGGCAGCGGTCTGGCCGGGGACACGGTGTGCGACCTGCGCCATCACGGCGGGGACGACCAGGCGGTGTACGCCGTCGCGCGCGAGGACCTCGACGACTGGGGGCGCGAGCTGGGGCGCACGCTGGCCAACGGCGCGTTCGGCGAGAACCTCACCACCGAAGGGCTCGATGTCTCCGACGCGCGGATCGGCGAGCGCTGGCGGATCGGCGCCGAGGTGGTGCTGGAGGTGAGCGCCGGGCGGATCCCGTGCCGCACCTTCCAGGGCCACCTGGGCGAGGAGCGGTGGGTCAAGCGGTTCACGCAGAAGGCGGCGACGGGCGCGTACCTGCGGGTGATCGTGCCCGGTGAGATCCGCGCGGGGGACGCGGTGGAGATCGTCCATGTGCCGGAGCACGACGTGACGGCGCGGATGCAGTTCCGGGCCGTCACCACGAACCGGGAACTGCTGCCCCGGCTGCTCGCGGCGGGCGAGGCACTGCATCCGGAGGCGCTGGCGAACGCCCGCAAGCACGTCGAGAAGTACGGGGGTTGAAAGGACCTCACCGGAGGGGCCGCACGGGAGCGGCGCACACGCCGCCTTCACGTTCGGGAGGCCGCGTGCAGAGAACGGACGCGGACACTCCGGGTCACTAACCTTGCGGCATGACAACGGCTCTCATTACGGGTTCGACCGCGGGGATCGGCGCCGCGTTCGCGCGCAGACTGGCGGCGGACGGGCACGATCTCGTCCTCGTGGCACGGGACACCAAGCGGCTGCGCGAGCAGGCGACCGAGTTGCACGACCGGCACGGCATCGAGGCGGAGGTGCTGACGGCCGACCTGGCGACGGACGACGGCATCGAGAAGGTCGCCGCCCGGCTCGGCGACCGCAAGAACCCCGTCGACCTGCTGGTCAACAACGCCGGCTTCGGCAACAAGGGCCGCTACCTCGACGTCTCCATGGCCGACGAGCTGAAGATGCTCAAGGTGCACTGCGAGGCGGTGCTGCGGCTGACGTCCGCGGCGACGGCGGGGATGCGGGAGCGCGGGCGCGGGGGCGTCGTCAACGTGGCCTCGGTGGCGGCCTTCGTGCCGCGCGGGACGTACGGGGCGTCCAAGGCGTGGGTCGTGCAGTTCACGCAGGGCGCGGCGAAGGATCTGGCCGGTACGGGCGTCCGGCTGATGGCGCTGTGCCCCGGGTTCGTGCGCACGGAGTTCCACGAGCGGGCCGGGATGGGCACGGACAACATCCCGGGCTGGATGTGGCTGGACGCGGACAAGCTGGTCGCTGCGGCGCTGCACGATCTGGCGCGCGGGAAGTCGCTGTCGATCCCGGACCCGCGCTACAAGGCGCTGATGGGGCTGGTGAAGGTCACGCCGCGGTCGCTGCTGGGCGGGATCAGCTCGAAGACGGGGCGGAAGTACGGGCCTCAGTGACAGCCCGTGGGCAGTGGTCGGGTGACATCGGCGCTCCGGTGGGTAAATAGGACTCGAGGGAACCGGACCCAGGGGGGCCGGAGGCGGTGTCATGACGTTCGTGCAGCTCATCGACTGTAGGACCAGCCGGTTCGACGAGATGGATCGGCTGATGGACACATGGGTCGAACAGACCAAGGGGAAGCGGACGGCGACGCACGCGGTGGTCGGCAAGGACCGCTCCGACGCGTCGCACTTCATCGAGATCGTGGAGTTCCCGTCGTACGAGGAAGCGATGCGGAACTCGAACCTTCCGGAGACCGACAAGGTCTTCCGGGAGCTGGTGGCGCTGTGCGACGAGATGCCGACGTTCACGGATCTCGACGTCGTACGGGACGAGCAGTTGTACGCGGACACGGCTCGGCGGTTCTTCGAGACCATCGGCGCCCGGGGTGAGCTGCCGCCGCTCGACGGGCTGGTCGCCGAGGACTATCACGATCATGATCCCGCCAATGAGCAGGACACCATGGGGATGGACGCGATGCGGCGGGAGATCGAGCGGTGGCGGGGCGGCTTCGACTTCGCCTTCTCCCTGGACGACCAGTTCGGCGAGGGCGACCGCGTGTGCAACCGGTGGAGCTGGAGCGCGACCCACACGGGCGACTTCGTCGGGATCCCGGCGACCGGGCGGAAGGTCACCATGACCGGGACGACTGTCTTCCGGTGCCGGGAGGACGGAAAGATCGTCGAGGGCTGGTGGCAGTACGACCGGCTCGGGCTGATGGGGCAGCTGGGCGTGCTGGACGCGCTGGAGCAGTAGCGCGACCATGGAAGACGCTGAGGCCCGACGCCCCTTGTCTGCAGGGTGCCGGGCCTCAGTGGGCATGGGCGGCGATCGACGGCTGCTGGTGGTGGGCGGCTGGAGTTCCCGCTGTGCCGGTCCGACACGGCGGTCGACGCGTGTCGGACCACGGCGAAGGCCCGAGGTCCCTTTCGGGACTTCGGGCCTCGATACTGCCGGGTGTACCGACGCGGTGCGTCAGTGGGAGTGGCCGTGGCTGTGACCGCCGGCGGCCGGCTCTTCCTCTTCCTTCTTCTCGACGACCAGGGTCTCGGTCGTGAGGAGCAGGGAGGCGATGGAGGCGGCGTTCTCCAGGGCGGAGCGGGTGACCTTGACCGGGTCGATGACGCCGGCCTTGACCAGGTCGCCGTACTCGCCGGTGGCGGCGTTGAAGCCCTGGCCCTTGTCGAGCTCGGCGACCTTGGAGGTGATGACGTAACCCTCCAGGCCGGCGTTCTCGGCGATCCAGCGCAGCGGCTCGACGGCGGCCTTGCGGACCACGGCGACACCGGTGGCCTCGTCGCCGGTCTTGCCGAGGTTGCCCTCGAGGACCTTCACGGCGTGGACGAGCGCGGAGCCGCCACCGGAGACGATGCCCTCCTCGACCGCGGCGCGGGTCGCGGAGATGGCGTCCTCGAGACGGTGCTTCTTCTCCTTCAGCTCCACCTCGGTGGCGGCGCCGACCTTGATCACGCACACGCCGCCGGCCAGCTTCGCGAGGCGCTCCTGGAGCTTCTCGCGGTCCCAGTCGGAGTCCGTGTTCTCGATCTCGGCCTTGATCTGCGCGACGCGGCCCGTGACCTCGGAGGAGTCGCCGGCGCCGTCGACGACCGTGGTGTCGTCCTTGGTGACGGTGACGCGGCGGGCGGAGCCCAGCACGTCGACGCCGACCTGGTCGAGCTTGAGGCCGACCTCCTCGGAGATGACGGTGGCGCCGGTGAGGACGGCCAAGTCCTGGAGCATCGCCTTGCGACGGTCACCGAAGCCCGGGGCCTTGACGGCGACCGCGTTGAAGGTGCCGCGGATCTTGTTGACGACGAGGGTGGAGAGCGCCTCGCCCTCGAGGTCCTCGGCGATGATCAGCAGCGGCCGGGAGGAGTTGGTCTGGATGACCTTCTCCAGCAGCGGCAGCAGGTCGGAGATCGAGGAGATCTTGCCCTGGTTGATGAGGATGTAGGGGTCCTCGAGGACGGCCTCCATGCGCTCCTGGTCCGTCACGAAGTACGGCGACAGGTAGCCCTTGTCGAAGGCCATGCCCTCGGTGAAGTCCAGCTCCAGACCGAAGGTGTTGGACTCCTCGACGGTGATGACACCGTCCTTGCCGACCTTGTCCATCGCCTCGGCGATGAGCTCGCCGACCTGCGTGTCCTGGGCGGACAGCGCGGCGACGGCGGCGATGTCGGCCTTGTCCTCGATCGGGCGGGCCGAGGCGAGCAGCTCCTCGGAGACGGCCTTGACGGCGGCGTCGATGCCCTTCTTCAGGGAGGCCGGGGAGGCACCGGCGGCGACGTTCTTCAGGCCCTCGCGGACCAGCGCCTGCGCGAGCACGGTGGCGGTGGTGGTGCCGTCGCCCGCGATGTCGTTGGTCTTGGTCGCCACCTCCTTCACCAGCTGGGCGCCGAGGTTCTCGTACGGGTCGTCGAGCTCGACCTCACGGGCGATCGTGACACCGTCGTTGGTGATGGTGGGAGCGCCGAACTTCTTGTCGATGACGACGTTGCGGCCCTTGGGGCCGATCGTCACCTTGACCGTGTCGGCAAGCTTGTTGACGCCGCGCTCGAGGGCGCGACGGGCGTCCTCGTCGAACTTCAGGATCTTCGCCATGGGAGCGGTTCAGCCCTCTCGGAAAACGTGGGTGAAACGAACTGCGCCCCCAGCACCCGGCTTCACTGAGTCGCGGGGGCCGGGGGCGCAGTTCACTGCAAAACCGGGTGAATTACTTCTCGATGATCGCGAGCACGTCGCGAGCCGAGAGGACGAGGTACTCCTCGCCGTTGTACTTCACCTCGGTACCGCCGTACTTGCTGTACAGGACGACGTCGCCGACCTTGACGTCGAGCGGCAGGCGCTCGCCGTTCTCGAAGCGACCCGGACCAACGGCGAGGACGGCGCCCTCCTGGGGCTTCTCCTTCGCGGTGTCCGGGATGACCAGGCCAGAGGCGGTGGTCTGCTCGGCGTCGAGCGGCTGGACCACAATGCGGTCCTCGAGCGGCTTGATGGCAACCTTGGAGCTGGTGGTCGTCACGATCCGACCTCCCCCTTCGGAGATCTCACGGGGCTAACTGTCTGAGGTGGCGACCAGGTGGATCCGTCGTCGCGGGTGCCGGACCTGCCCGTCGCTATTGGCACTCTCCAGGGGTGAGTGCCAGAAGCGAGACTATGACCGCGGTTAGCACTCGGTCAAGCGGAGTGCCAATGCCCGCGGCGCGTCGGCGGGAAATCGGCCCTGGAGGGGCCTTGTCCTCAAGCTCCGGACGGGCTGAAAGACAGACACCCGCCTCGCGCCGGAAAGTGCTCTCAGACGTAGTCCTCCAACCGCCCCACCGTCAGGCCCTGCTCCTGTACCCGTCGCAGGAGTCGGGTCGTGCGTTCTCTCAGGCCGGGGCCCGGCGACTCGTCCGGGGCCACGGCGATGATGTCGCCGGGGTGGAGGTGGTGCGGGCCGTGGGTGTAGGCGAGGTCGGCGGGGCCCATCGAGACGCGCCACAGGACGATCGCCGTGATGCCGCAGTCGGCGGCGGCGCGGCGGGTGGTGGTGTCGTAGACGCCGTACGGCGGGCGGAAGAGGCGGGGGCGCAGGCCGAAGCGGGCGCGGAGTTTGTCCTGCTGGCCGCAGATCTCGGCGCGCTGGCCGGCGTAGGGCAGGCCGCGCAGGGCCGGGTGGTCCAGGGTGTGGTTCTGGATGTTCGCGCCGACCGACTGCAGCCGGGCGAAGTGCGCGTAGCCCGGGCCCACCACGCTGTCCGTGAGGAACATGCTCACCGGGAGGCGCAGTTCGCGGACCATGTCGATGAAGCGGGGGTCGCGCTCGGCGCCGTCGTCGTAGGTGAGGAAGACGACCTTGTCGGCGGTCGGGATGCGGTCGACGACCGGGGGGAGGGCCGCGCCCGGGCTGCCCGCCTGCGAACGGGACGGGTCCTTCGGGGCCGGGGCGAGCGGGGCCGTCAGGCCCCAGCGGCGGTAGGGGGCGGGCTCGGCCGGGCCGGGCGGATGCACCCGGGCGGCGGCCTTCTTGCCCAGCCGTTCGATGGGGTCGACGGACTGGGCGCAGCCGGTCAGGGTCGTCGTCGCCAGAACCGTCGCCAGAGCCGTCGCCAGGATCAGCCGTACGGTCGTCGGGCCCCGCCGCGTCCTCACAGGTAGTCCTCCAGCCGGGCCACCGCGTACCCCTTGTCCGTGACCTTGTTCAGGAAGCGGCGGACCATGTCGGGCATCGAGCCCTTCCAGTCCTTGCGGCCGCGGAAGTGGCTCAGGACGATGTCGCCGGGGTGGAGGTCCTGGTCCCACTCGCGGTACTCCCAGTGGTCGACGAAGACCTCCTCCGCCCAGAGCGGGGCGTAGCGCACGCCGCAGGTCTTCGCGGCGCGCAGGCTGTCCTGGTCGTAGTTGCCGTACGGCGGCCGGAAGAGGGCGGGGCGCTCGCCGTAGCGCTTCTCGATCACGTCCTGCATGCCGCAGATCTCGCGCTTCTGGCGGGCGTAGGAGAGGGCGGGCAGGTAGGGGTGGTGGAGGGTGTGGTTGTTCAGGCCCACGCCCAGATCCCGCATCTTCTTGAAGTAGCCGTAGTCGTCCTTGACCAGGTAGTCGCTGAGGAACGCGGTGTACGGGATCTTCAGCTCGCTCATCATGCGCAGGAACGCGGGGTCCTTCTCGGCGCCGTCGTCGATGGTGAGGAACACGATCCTGTCCTTGGTCGGGATCGTCGTGAAGACCGGCGGGAGACCGAGTTCCTCGTGGTCGGCGACCTCGAAGCCCTTGCGGGTCGTGATCTCCGGCTTGTGCGCGGGCGGCGCGGGAGGTGTCAGCGGGACCTTCTTCAGGCCCCAGCGCCGCGCGGCGGCCACCCGGGCCTGCTGGGCGGCGCGGAGCCGGGCGGCGTACGAGTGCAGGGCGCGGGCGGGCGGCGCGGCGGACTCCGCCTGCTCGGGCGGCTGGCCCGGCGCGGGGCTGGCTCCCTTGCCCACCCCGCCGCTGCCCACCCCGCCGCCGGCCCCTCCCCCGGCCCCCGCGCAGCCCGTCGCGATCGAGGCCAGGGCGAGGAGGCCGACGACAGTCCTGAGACCGGCAGGCCTGAGACCGGTACTCCGGATGCGCGTCCGAGCGCGGAGGCCCTGAAAACGTCCGCACTTGTCATCATCTTGTACGACAGATCCCATGGCGCCGGATCCTCGCAGCCACCGACCCGGAAGCCCGCCCGACACCGCCGCCGAAGCGTCCACCGTCCACCGACTGGCCCACAGCGGCTGCCGGGGTGGCCGACAATGGCCTGGTGAACGACCTCGCTCCCCTCCTCACCCCCGAGGGCCGCGCCCTCCTCGACCTGGTGCGCGGCACCGCCCCCGCCGACGAGCTCGGCGTCGCCACGCGGTTGCGGCGCGAGCATCCCGCCGAACTGGTGTCCGCGGCGCTCGGTCAGGCGCGGCTGCGGCAGCGGGCGGCGGTGAAGTTCGGGGCCGAGGACGCGGAGCGGATGTTCTTCACGCCCAACGGGGTGGAGCAGTCGACGCGGGCGAGCGTCGCCGCATACCGGGCCGAGTGTTTCCATGCGGTGGGCATCCGCTCCGTCGCCGACCTGTGCTGCGGGATC
Organism: Streptomyces sp. NPDC050263; assembly: GCF_040655955.1. Taxonomy (NCBI): domain Bacteria; kingdom Bacillati; phylum Actinomycetota; class Actinomycetes; order Kitasatosporales; family Streptomycetaceae; genus Streptomyces; species Streptomyces sp. NPDC050263. The sequence goes on from NZ_JBFAKW010000056.1 coordinate 32,055, forward strand.
GGCGGGGACGCCATCGCGCTCGCCCGGGCCGGGATCCGGGTGCTGGCCGTGGACCGGGATCCGCTGACGGCGGCGGCGGCCCGGGCCAACGCCGAGGCACTCGGGCTCGATGACCTCATCGAGGTGCGGGAAGCGGACGTCACCGAGGTGGACACCGGCGGCTACGACGCCGTCTTCGTCGATCCGGCGCGCAGGGGCGGACGCGGGCGCGTCTTCGATCCGGAGAGCTACTCGCCGCCGTTGTCGTGGGCCGTCGAGGCCGCCCGCAAGGCGCCGTGCGGCGTACTGAAGATCGCGCCGGGCATCCCCCACGAGGCGATCCCCGCGGATGCCGAGGCCGAGTGGGTCTCGGACAGGGGCGACGTCAAGGAAGCCATGCTGTGGTTCGGCGCGCGAGTGACGCCCGGTGCCCGGCGGGCGATGCTGTTGCCCTCGCAGGCCGGGGTGTGGGCCTCGCCCGCCACCATGCTGCCCGACCCCCGGGTCCGCCCCGTCGGACGGTACTTGTACGAACCCGACGGCGCCGTCATCCGGGCTCACCTCGTCGCCGAGGTGGCCGCGGGCCTGGAGGGCGGGCTGATCGACCCCACCATCGCCTACGTCACCGCGGACGAGCTGCACGTGACCCCGTACGCCTCCGCCTATGAGATCACCGATCAACTCCCGTTCAACGTCAAGAAGTTGAAGGCGCTGTTGCGGGAGCGGGAGGTGGGGATCCTGACCGTGAAGAAGCGGGGGTCGGCGGTGGAACCGGAGGAACTGCGCAGGAAGGCGCTGCCCAAGGCGCACGGGCGGAACTCGGCGACCGTGTTCATGACCCGGGTCGCGGGGGCGCCGACGATGTTGATCGGACGGCCGGTCTAGGGGGCTTCTGATGGATCTCCGTGGGAGAAGGAGCGGCGTTCGGTGCGTGCTCTCGGTGTGCCGGGCGAGAGTCCTCGTAGCGGAGCTACTAGGGCTTTCGCCCGGTGCGGCGAGAGTGCGTGCCGGGCGTCGCGACGCCGCGGAGATCCATCAGAAGCCCCCTAGGGCCTGTCCGGCCCTGGTCGGCCTCTTCGGCCCGGCGCAGCAGGAGTTGCCGTTCCCGTTCGTTGCGGGCCAGCGACGCCGCCCGGGTGAACTCCGCCTTCGCCTCCGTCGCCCGGCCGAGGCGCAGCAGCAGGTCGCCGCGGACGCTTGGCAGCAAGTGGTAGTCGCGCAGGGCGGGTTCGGCGGCGAGGGCGTCGACGACGGCCAGGGCCGGGGCCGGGCCCTCCGTCATCGAGATCGCCACCGCGCGGTTCAACTCCACGACAGGGGACGGGGATCGGGCGGCGAGGAGCCCGTACAGGGTGGCGATCGTCGGCCAGTCGGTCTCGTCGTAGGTGTAGGCGTGTGCGTGGCAGGCGGCGATGGCTGCCTGGAGGGCGTACGGGCCGGGGGCGCCGGTGGCTGTGGCGTCGGCGCGGTTCAGGGCGGTGATGCCGCGGGCGATGAGCAGGCGGTTCCAGCGGCGGCGGTTCTGGTCCTTGAGGAGGACGGGGTCGCCGTCCGGGCCGGTACGGGCGGCCGAGCGGGACGCCTGGAACTCCAGCAGGGAGGCCAGGGCGTGCACTTCGGGTTCCTTCGGCATCAGCCCGCTCAGGAGGCGCGCCAGGCGCAGGGCGTCCTCGCAGAGGCTCGGGCGCAGCCAGTCGTCGCCCCCCGTCGCCGCGTACCCCTCGTTGAAGATGAGGTAGATGACGTCGAGGACGGAGCCGAGCCGGGCCCCGCGGTCGGGGCCGTAGGGGACCTCGAAGGCGACGTTCCTGGTGGCCAGGGTGCGTTTGGCGCGGACGATGCGCTGGGCGACCGTCGGTTCGGGGACCAGGCAGGCGCGGGCGATCTCGGCGGTGGTCAGGCCGCCGAGGAGGCGGAGGGTCAGGGCGGTGCGGGCCTCGGCGGACAGGACCGGGTGGCAGGCGGTGAAGACGAGCCGGAGGAGGTCGTCGTCGATGTCGTCGGGGTCGGCGGGCTCCTCCGGCGGGGGCGTGTCCGACAGGTCCCGGCCGATCTCGGCGAGCTTGCGGGCGTAGTTCTCCCGGCGCCGGATCAGGTCGACGGCGCGGTGCCGGGCGGTGGCCGTCAGCCAGGCGCCCGGATTGTCGGGCACGCCGTCCCGCGGCCACTGCTCCAGCGCGGCGACCAGCGCGTCCTGCGCGAGTTCCTCGGCGATGCCGACGTCGCGGACCGTGCGGGCGACGGCCGCGATGACACGGGGCGACTCGAGCCGGAAAACGGTCTCGACGACGGTACGGGAATCGGTGGCGGTACGGGAATCGGTGGCGGTACGGGAATCGGTGGCGGTACGGGGGTCCGAGGCAGGCTGTCGTTCCACAGCCCACCATCGAACACCCGGAGCGCGTTCAGACCAAGAAAGGCTCGACCGGAGGGCTCAGCCCTCGGCGATCTCCCGCACCTCGCAGGTCACCGTCCAGAACTCCTCGTGGACCTTCAGGAAGCGCTTCGTCCACTCGAGGGCCTCGGCCATGTCCTTGCACTGCATGAGCGCGTAACCGCCGACGACCTCCTTGGACTCGGTGAAGGGTCCGTCGGTGACGGAGATCTTCCCGCCCTCCCAGTGCACACGGGCGCCCTGCGCGGAGGGGGTGAGCCCGGCGGTGTCGAGCATGACGCCCGCCTTGGTGATCTCCTCGATCAGCTCGCCCATCCGCTGCATCAGCTCGGGGCTGGGGCCCTCCGCGGGGGCGTCGGCCTCGTCGATCTTCACAAGCGACAGGTAGCGGGGCATGGTGACTCCTCGGGTCCGGCGGGCCGGGTCCTTCCCGGCCTCTCACCCCTGCGTCGAACGGGAGACGGCCGGATCGACACCCTCGCCGGAAATTTCCGAGGAGATTTCCCGCTACCGGAGCGACTCCCACAGCTCGCTCGCCGCCGGTTCCTGCGCCACCACCCGGTTGGGGTCGGACGGGGCCGTCACCACCGGCACGGTGACCGTCTCGACCCGGTCGGCCGTCAGGCTCTTGAGGCTCTGGCCGAGTTCCATCAGTTCGGAGAGGGAGTTCAGGCCGGTGTCGGTGGTCAGGCTGCCGGTGATCGCGTCGGCGACCTCGTAGAGCTTGGCCGGGCTGGTCAGCAGGTTCGTCGAGGCGATCTGCTCCAGCAGGGCCTTCACCAGCTTCTGCTGGAGTCCTATCCGGCCGAGGTCGCTGCCGTCGCCTATGCCGTGCCGGGTGCGGGCCAGGGCGAGAGCCTGGGCGCCGTCGAGGTGATGGGTGCCGGCCGCGAGCTTCAGGTGGCTGTCGTCGTCGTCGATGTCTTGGTCCGTCGTCACCGTGACGCCCCCGAGGGCGTCCACCAGTTCGGCGAAGCCCGAGAAGTCGACCTCGATGTAGTGGTCCATACGGACGTCCGTGATCGACTCGACCGTCTTGACGGCGCACACCGGACCGCCCACCGAGTAGGCGGTGTTGAACATGACGCCGTACGCCACCGCCGTCGAGCCGCCGTCGGCCAGTGGGCAGGAGGGGCGGGTGACGAGGGTGTCGCGCGGGATGCTGACGACCGTGGCCGTCGTGCGGCCGGCGTCGATGTGCACGACCATCGCCGTGTCGGAGCGGGCGCCCTCGCTGTCGCCGCCGCCGAGTTCCTGGTTCTCGGCGCCGCTGCGCGAGTCCGAGCCCAGGACGAGGATGTTCACCGCCTCGGTGGGCAGCGCGGCGGCGGAGGCCGAACCGGACGGGGTCGGGGTGGCGACCGCCTTGGCGGGGCGGTTGTCGCCGAGCGCCTGGTCGATGTCGACGCTTCGGATGTTGTCGTCGAGGTGCCAGTAGACCCAGCCCGCCGACCCGATGCCGAGCACCAGGACGGCGGCCAGGGTGACGCCGGCGGCCTTCAGCACTCTCGACCGCCGGCCCGCTCTTCTGCCGTCCTCGCCGCGTTCCTCGTGTCCCGTCACGGGGAGGAACGTAGGTCCGAATTATGAGCGGACTGTTAGGACGGCGAAGGCAAGGCAGATTTCTTGTGAAAATCTCATGATCCTCAGTCCGGCATCAGACGGGTCAGCCGGCATCAGCCCAGTGTCACGGTCGGCACCGGGTTGCTGCCGCTCCAGTTCGCGTTGAAGCCGAAGCTCACCGAACCGCCGTCCGGGACCGTCCCGTTGTACGAGGCGTTCACGCACGACACGGCCGCCCCCGACTGCGTGCAGGTCGCGTTCCAGGCCTGGGTGATCTGCTGCCCGGCGCCGTACGTCCAGGTCACCTTCCAGGACGACAGCGAGGCTCCCGAGCAGGAGATCGTCACGTTCCCGGTGAACCCGGTGTTCCACTGACTGCCCACGCTGTAGACGGCCGTGCAGGCGCCGGTGGGCGGGGGCGTGGTCGTGCCGCCGAGCGCCTCCGCGATGCCGTAGTACGCGGGTTTCGGCGCGTAGTTCGCGTCGTACGGGGTCGCCGCGCCCTGCCCCGGGAAGGTGCTCTCCACCCAGGAGTCGGAGTCGGTGAAGCCCCAGACGGTGAGGTTCACGCAGCGCGCGACCGCCACGCAGGCGGCGGTGACCGCCTTGTAGTCGGCCTTCTGCTGAGCGAGCTTGGCGCTGTCGGAGGGCAGCGTCATCCGGATGTCCAGCTCGGTGATCGCCACGTCGACGCCGAGGTCGGCGAAGCGCTGGATGTTCTGCTGGAAGGTGGCGGGGACCTGGCCGAGGATCAGGTGCGCCTGGAGCCCGACGCCGTCCACGGGGACGCCCCGCTCCTTCAGCGACTTGACCAGGTTGTACAGGGCGGTGCTCTTCGCGTTGACGCCCTCGACGTTGTAGTCGTTGATGTAGAGCTCGGCGGCCGGGTCGGCGGCCCGCGCCCAGGTCAGCGCATTGGCGATGTAGTCGACGCCGAGGCCGTTGTACCAGAGGGTCGAGCGGTAGGTGCCGTCCTCGTTGAAGGGCTCGTTGACGACGTCCCAGGCGGCGATCTGCCCCTTGTAGCGGCCGACCTCGGTGTTGATGTGGTTCTGCAGCAGGCTGCTGAGCTGGGCGGACGTCCAGCTGCCGTTCGTCAGCCAGCTCGGGTTCTGGCTGTGCCAGACCAGGGTGTGGCCGCGCACCTGTTGGTTGTGGGCCTGCGCGAAGGCCACGATCCGGTCGGCCTCCGCCCAGTTGAACGTGCCTTGGGTCGGCTCGACCGAGCCCCACTTCATGGCGTTGCCGGGGGTCAGCGAGCCGAACTGCGCCCCGGCGATGTCGCCGTAGGTCCCGGTGAGCTTGGAGCCGGTCACCGCCGTGCCGACGACCTTGCCCTTGGCCGCGCCGAGGTCGCGCAACGGGGTGTCGGCGGCGTGCGCCACTCCGGACAGCAGAGCGCCGACCGTGGCCGCCCCGGCGAGCAGGGCGGTGAGACGTGCACGTATCGATGAACTGGAGGATCTCATTGCGGGTGCCTCCGAAAGTTTCGGTCGTGCAACCGATTGACTTCGGAGGAGTGTGGAGGCGGCTCTCGCACTCGTCAATACGTCAGCTTCCGGCCACCGGCGGCGCCCCGGTGCTCGCCCGCACCACCAGGCTGGTCGCCAGCTCCACCCGCGTGGCCGTCGGCGCCTCCCGCGACGTCGACCGCCCCAGCTCCAGCACCAGCCGGGCCGCCGCCTCCGCCATCTCGGTGAGCGGCTGGCGTACGGAGGTCAGCGGCGGGCCCACCCAGCGGGCCACCGGGAGGTCGTCGAAGCCGACCACGCTCACGTCCTCCGGGATGCGCAGGCCCAGTTCACGGGCGGCCTCGTAGCAGCCGAGCGCCTGGAGGTCGTTGCCCGCGAAGACGGCGGTGGGCCGGTCGGGGCGGTCGAGGAGCTCACGGCCGAGGCGGTAGCCGGTCTCGTGGTGGAAGTCGCCGGTCTTGACCAGCCCCTGCTCGACCGGCAGCCCGGCCGTCTCCAGCGCGGCCCGGTAGCCGTCGATCCGGGCGCGGCTGCACATCATCTGCGGCGGCCCGCTGATCGCCCCGATCCGCCGGTGCCCCAGCTCCACCAGGTGCCGGGTCGCGGCGAGGCCGCCCTGCCAGTTGGTCGCCCCGATGGACGGCACGTCGGCGCCCGGGTCGCCGGCCGGGTCCATCACCACGAACGGGATGGAACGGCTGGTCAGCAGCGCCCGCTGGGACTCGTCGAGCCCGGACAGCACCAGGACGACACCGTGCGGGCGGCGGGCGGCGACCTGGTCGGCCCAGGTCCGGCCGGGCGTGAGCCGGCCCGCGCTCTCGCTCAGCACCACGCTCAGCCCGGCGTCCCGCGCCACGTTCTCCACACCCCGGATGACCTCCATCGCCCAGGCGCTGTCCAGCTCGTGGAAGACCAGGTCGATCAGCGGGGAGCGGGTCGCCTCGGCGCGCCGGCGCCGGTAGCCGTGGGCGCGCAGCAGTTCCTCGACGCGGGTGCGGGTCGCGGGGGCGACGTCGGCGCGGCCGTTGAGGACCTTCGAAACAGTCGGTGCCGATACGCCGGCCTCGCGGGCGATCTCCGCGAGGGTCGCGGTCTGCGTCGGCCGCGCTTCTGTCCGCGTTTCTGTGGGCTCCGAAGGTGTCATGGCGGCGATCGTATCGTCACGTGACCTCTTGACGAACCCAGTACGACGCCATAGGTTCCCGGAACATTCGAAGTACAGTTCGAAACATTCGCACAGAACGACGTGTCCCTCTGGTGGCTCACCGACCTCTGACAGGAGTTTCATGACCACCGCCCCCTGGCGTGACCCCGCCCTGCCCGCCGCCGCCCGCGTCGACGACCTCCTCCCCCGGATGACCCTGGAGGAGAAGACCGCCCAGCTGTACGGCGTGTGGGTCGGCGCCGCGACGGACGGCGACGGAGTCGCCCCGCACCAGCACGACATGACCGCCGACTACGACTGGAACGAGCTGATCACCCGGGGGCTCGGCCAGCTGACCCGGTCCTTCGGCACCGCCCCCGTGGACCCGGCGCTCGGCGCCCGCGCCCTGGCCCTCGCCCAGCGGCGGATCGTCGCCGCGGGCCGCTTCGGCATCCCGGCGGTCGCCCACGAGGAGTGCCTGGCCGGCTTCACCGCCTGGCGGGCCACCGCCTACCCGGTCCCGCTGGCCTGGGGCGCCGCCTTCGACCCGCCCCTGGTGGAGGAGGTCGGCCGGGCGATCGGCCGCGACCTGCGCGCGGTCGGCGTCCACCAGGGCCTGGCCCCCGTCCTGGACGTCGTCCGGGACCCGCGCTGGGGACGGGTCGAGGAGACGATCGGCGAGGACCCGTACCTGGTGGGCACCGTCGGCACGGCCTACGTCCGCGGTCTGGAGTCGGCCGGGGTCGTCGCCACGCTCAAGCACTTCGCCGGGTACGCCTCCTCGGCGGGCGCCCGCAACCTGGCCCCGGTGCGCGCCGGCACCCGGGAGTTCGCGGACGTGACGCTGCCGCCGTTCGAGATGGCGCTGCGCGAAGGCGGGGCGCGCTCGGTGATGGCCGCCTACACCGAACGCGACGGCGTCCCCGCCTCCGCCGACCCCGAGCTGCTGACCCGCCTCCTGCGCGAGGAGTGGGGCTTCACCGGGACGGTCGTCGCCGACTACTTCGGCATCGGCTTCCTCCAGACCCTGCACCGGGTCGCCGGCACCGCCGCGGAGACGGCCCACGTCGCCCTGGCGGCCGGCATCGATGTCGAGCTGCCCACGGTGAAGTACTACGGCGAGGCGCTCGTGGCGGCCGTGCGGGCGGGCGAGGTCGCCGAGGAACTGGTCGACCGGGCCGCCCGGCGCGTCCTGCTCCAGAAGTGCGAACTGGGCCTGCTGGACGAGGACTGGCGGCCGCCGAGCCCCGAGTCGATCGAGTCGATCGACCTCGACCCGGCGGCCAACCGCGCCCTGGCCCGCCGGCTCGCGGAGGAGTCGGTGGTCCTGCTGGACAACCCCGACGGCCTGCTCCCGCTCGCCCCCGACACCCGGGTGGCCGTGGTCGGGCCGCGGGCGGCGGACGCGCTGGCGATGCTCGGCTGCTACTCCTTCCCCTCGCACGTCCTGCCCCATCACCCCGGGGTGGAGACGGGCATCGAGATCCCGACCCTGCTGGAGTCCCTGCGGGCCGAGCTCCCGGACGCCAAGGTGACGTTCACCGAAGGCTGCGGGGTCTCGGACCCGGACCCGTCCGGCTTCCCGGAGGCCGTCGCGCGCACCGCTGAGGCGGACGTCTGCGTGGCCGTCCTCGGCGACCGGGCGGGCCTGTTCGGCCGGGGCACCTCGGGCGAGGGCTGCGATGTGACCGACCTGAACCTGCCGGGCGTCCAGGGCGAGCTGCTGGACGCGCTGGTGGCGACGGGCGTCCCGGTCGTCCTCGTCCTGCTCACCGGCCGCCCGTACGCGCTCGGGCGGTGGCACGGACGGCTGGGGGCGGTCGTCCAGGCGTTCTTCCCGGGCGAGGAGGGCGGTCCGGCGGTCGCGGGAGTGCTGTCGGGCCGCGTCAACCCCTGCGGCCGCCTCCCGGTGAGCGTGCCGCGCGTGCCGGGCGGCCAGCCCTGGACCTACCTCCAGCCGCCCCTGGGCCTGGCCGGCGAGGTCAGCAACCTGGACCCGACCCCGCTGTACCCCTTCGGCCACGGTCGCTCCTACACGGAGTTCGCCTGGGAGGACTTCACCGGCGGCCCGGCCACGGCAGACGGCCCCGCGACGGAGATCGGCACGGACGGCGACCACGACCTGTCCGTCACCGTCCGCAACGCCGGGGACCGGGCGGGCGCGGAGGTCGTGCAGCTGTACCTGCACGACCCGGTCGCCTCGGTGACCCGCCCCGACGTCCGCCTGATCGGCTACCGGCGGCTGGAGCTGGCGGCGGGCGAATCGGCGCGGGTCACCTTCCGCTTCCATGCCGACCTGTCCGCGTTCACCGACCGCGAGGGCCGGCGGGTGGTCGAACCCGGCGCGCTGGAACTGCGGTTGGGCACGTCCAGCGCCGAGGTGCGGGAGGTGGCCCGGGTACGGCTGACCGGGCCGGTGCGCGAGGTGGGGGCGGAGCGGCGGCTGCGCTGCGAGACGGAGGTTTTGCGTAACTGAGGTGCGGCCGGGGGGTGTCCGCGTGGCACAATCCGCCGACACTCCAGGCACATGACGGGACCGCCATGGACACCCCCAGATCCACAACCGAGGGCACAGCCGCGTCCGAGCACGGCCGTGGCCGTGAGTGGCTGCTCGGCATCGCCATGCCGGTGCTGGCCTGGCTGCCGAGGGCGGTCATCGGATCGGCCCTGATCCTCGCGCTGTACCTCTGGGGTCTGCGCTGGCCCGCGGCCGCGGTGCTGTTCCTGCTCGTCGTCGGGGTCTCCAGGAGCGTCCTGGAGACCCGCGGCCCGCTGCCCGGCCGCGCTGTCCGCCCCGAGGACGAACCGGAGTTGGCCGCGCTGGTGCGGGACGTCGCCGAGCGGCTCGGCTTCCGCGAGCCGCTCCTCGTGCGGATCGTGCCGGTCGTCCAGGCGTCCCTGGGCCGCACCGAGGTGAGCGGCGTGCGCACCCACGTCCTCCTCCTCGGCCTGCCCCTGCTGCGCAATCTGACCGAGGCTCAGCTGGCCTCCGTCATCGCGCACGAGCTGGCGCACGAGAAACACCTGGGCGACCGGCGTCACCGTCTGCTGCGGTTCGGCCGCGCCGTGCTCGCGGAGCGGCTGGAGGGCCGCTTCCTCCCCTTCGCGCCCCTGGCCACGCCGCTGCTGCGCGCCACCCGGCCCCGGATCTGGGCCGACGAGAGGGCCGCCGACGTCGACGCGGCCCGGATCGCGGGCACCGAGGCCACCGCCGAGGCGCTGCGCCGGGCGGGGCTGCTGGACGCGGCCTTCGCGGCGTTCGCCGAGCGCTGGACGGCGGCGCTGGCCGAGGAGGACGCCTGGCCCGTGGACCTCTACGACGGCTTCGACGCCGCCGTGAGCGACCCGTACGTCGCCCGCCGGGCAGCGCGCGCCGCCGCCGAGGAGGACGCCGTGGACCCGTACGCCGCGGCCGACCATCCGCCGCTGACCGTCCGGGTGGCCGCGCTGCCGGCCCACCCCACGACCCCGTACGGCGCCGCCCCGCTCGTCCTGCGGACCGGGCCGGCCGTCGAGGCCTGGTGTCACCGGCAGCTCGCGGGTCTGGACTGGGAGCCCGAGCCGGAGCCGGGCGACGAGCCGGACCGGGTGCGCGTCCTCGACCTGCCCGCCGACCGGCTCCGCGGGCTCGGCTTCGACACCCGCCTCGCCCTCCTCGACGCGACCGGCCGGGACAGCTCGACCGAGGCGGTGGCGGCGGCCCTGGACGCCCTCGCCGACGGCAGCTGGCCGCGGCTGGCCCGCCGTCTCGAACCCGCCCTGCGCCGGGCGCCCGCGGCCGTCCGTCCGACGCTCTCCCGGACCGTCCTGGCCGGCGCCCTGAGCTCGCCGTTCGCCGAGGTGCTGTGCACGACGGGCTGGACGTACACCAGCCGCTGGCTCTCCACGGTCGTCACCGCGCCGGACGACGGCCGCGTCGTCGACCTGCACGAACTGATCGGCGAGGCCCTGCGCAGCGGGGACCCGCAACCGGTGCTGACCCTCTGGGCGTCCGCCGAACCGAAGGAGTGGGCCGTATGAGACGCCCCGGACCCGCCCTGCGCGTGGGCCTCCTGGGCGTGGCCGTCACGCTCACCGGCTACGCCCTCTTCGCCGGTTGGCTCGGCCTGCACGCCCAGCGCTACACCGCCGCCCGGGACCGGGCCACGGAACGGACCGTGGGCGTCGTCGTCGAGGACGGCATCGGCGACGAGGACGACATCCGGGTGCGCTGGACGGACGCCCAGAACCGCACCCACGTGCAGCGCTTCGCCGTCTACGACACCGACCGCTACCGCAAGGGCGGCCGCTTCCCGGTGGCCTACGACGCCGGCGACCCGACGCCCGAGGGTTTCCCGGCCGACCCGGACGAGACGGCGACCGAGGACGACCTGATCATGCCGATCGCCCTGGGCACGGCGGCGGCCCTCCCCCTCCTCGGCGTCTGGGCCTGGCGGGGGCTGCGCTTCTGCCGCACGGCCCGCCGCCCGGGCCGCCCGATGACGGCGCGCGTCCGCTACGGCCTACGGCGGGCGACGAGGACGACCTGGCTGGAACTGACGGCACCCGACGGCGCCCGGCACCGGCAACGGGTCATGTGGCACCCGATCCTGGACGACACCCCCGCCGACTCCCCGGTGACCGTGCACGGCCCGCCCCGCGGCCCCGCCGTCGTCGCCCTCCTCGACGGCACCCGACTGGTCCCCCTGGGCCGACTGCGACCCGCGACCGCGCTCACTGCCCTCTTCGACGACGAGGCCGTCCGCGCCGACCTGCGGGACGCTTTCGTCCTGCCCGCCGACACCGTCGTACGCCCCACCCGCGCCGCTTGGTGGCGGGGCGCCGTGACCGCCGCCGCCGGCACCGCCGTCGGCGTCGTCGCGGGTCTCGCCGTGAGCGGCGGAAGCCTGGTCACGACAGTGGCCTTCGCCCTGTGCGCGACCACCCTGCTCACCTCGACGTGGGCCCTGTCGGCGCCCCAGCCGTAGGAGGCTCCGCCACCGCCTCGAACCGCCAGCGGTGCACCGCCCGGGTCACCAACTCCCCGCCCGGCTCCGGGAGTTCGGGCAGGACGGCGTCGTACTCGGCGTCCCACCACGTGATGACCAGCACCCGGTCCTGCGGGGCCCGGAAGGTCTCCCGGCGCAGCGGCTGCCCGGCGAGTTCCTGCGCCCGCGCCCACGCCAGCAGCTCCGCGCCCCGCCCGGCGACCGCGCGGGCCTCCCACATCAGCGCGACGGTCATGAGTACAGGTTGTCCTTGGCGACCTCGTGCACATGATCGTGGTGGTGTTCGTGGGTGCGGCCGGGGACGTGGGGGTCCGTCACCGGGAGCGACGAGTCCGCCGACAGGTCCCAGCTCGACGCGGCCCGCCCCCGGGCCACCATCTCCGCGCCCAGGGCCGCCACCATCGCGCCGTTGTCCGTGCAGAGCTTGGGGCGCGGCACCCGCAGCCGGATGCCGGCCGCCTCGCAGCGCTCCTGGGCCAGCGCCCGCAGCCGGGTGTTGGCGGCCACGCCGCCGCCGATCATCAGGTGGTCGACGCCTTCGTCCTTGCAGGCCCGGACGGCCTTGCGGGTCAGGACGTCCACGACCGCCTCCTGGAAGGAGGCCGCCACGTCCCGGACCGGCACCTCCTCGCCCGCGGCCCGCTTCGCCTCGATCCAGCGGGCGACCGACGTCTTCAGACCGGAGAAGGAGAAGTCGTACGCCGGGTCGCGCGAGCCGGTCAGGCCGCGCGGGAACGCGATCGCCTTCGGGTCGCCCTCGCGCGCGTAGCGGTCGATGACCGGGCCGCCCGGGAAGCCCAGGTTCAGCACCCGGGCGATCTTGTCGAAGGCCTCGCCCGCCGCGTCGTCGATGGTCGCGCCCAGCGGACGGACGTCGGCGGTGATGTCGGTGGACAGCAGGAGGGACGAGTGGCCGCCGGACACCAGCAGGGCCATCGTCGGCTCCGGCAGCGCGCCGTGCTCCAGCTGGTCCACGCAGATGTGGGAGGCGAGGTGGTTGACGCCGTAGAGGGGCTTGCCCAGGGCGTAGGCGTACGCCTTCGCCGCCGAGACGCCGACCAGGAGCGCGCCCGCCAGACCCGGACCGGCCGTGACCGCGATGCCGTCGAGGTCCTTCGCGCTCACCCCCGCTTCCTTCAGCGCCCGGTCGATGGTCGGGACCATGGCCTCCAGATGGGCCCGGGAGGCCACCTCCGGCACGACCCCGCCGAAGCGGGCGTGCTCGTCGACGCTGGAGGCGATCGCGTCCGCCAGCAGGGTCGTGCCGCGCACGACGCCCACGCCGGTCTCGTCGCAGGAGGTCTCGATCCCCAGAACCAGGGGTTCGTCAGCCATTGTTCTCGGTTTCCTGTGTCCCTTGTACCGAGGTCGGTACCTGTCTCGATGGGTCGGTGAGGCGCATGACCAGGGCGTCCACGTTCCCCGGCTGGTAGTAGCCGCGGCGGAAGCCGATGGCCTCGAAGCCGAAGCGCTCGTAGAGCTTCTGGGCGCGGACGTTGTCGATCCGGCACTCCAGCATGACCTCGGCGCACTCGAAGGCGGTCGCCGCCCGCAGCAGCTCGGTCAGCAGCCGGCCGCCGAGTCCTGTGCCCCAGTGGTCGCGGGCGACCGCGATGGTCTGGACGTCGGCGAGGTCACCCGCTGCGGCCAGGCCCGCGTATCCGACGATCCGGTCGTCCTTGGCCGTGTCGACGGCGATCAGGTACCGCCGGGTCGCCGCGGGGCCGCGGGCGTGGGCCAGGTCGGACCAGAACATGCCCCGCGACCAGGCGTCCTCGGGGAAGAGGTCCTTCTCCAGTTCCAGCACCGGCTCGATGTGCCACCAGCGCATCTCGCACAGCACGGGGTTGACGGGTTCGGTCACTTGGGGGTGACCACCTTGTAGTTCTTGGGCACCTGGGCGTCCGGCCGGCGCAGGTACAGCGGCCGCGGGGCCGGCAGCTCCTCGCCCGCGGCCAGCTTCTCCGCGGCCAGACTCGCGAGCGCCGCCGCCGAGACGTGCTCGGGCTCGTGCGCGTGCGGGAACGTCTCCGGGTAGAGCAGCGCGCCCGCGCCGACGGCCGGCAGCCCGGCCACCTGGTCGGCGATGTCGGCGGGCCGGTCGACGGCCGGGCCCGAGAGGCGGGTCCGGGAGTCGGCGTAGCGCGCCCAGTAGACCTCCTTGCGCCGGGCGTCGGTCGCCACGACGAAGGGGCCTTCGAGGTCGGACGCGTACGCGAGGCCGTCGAGCGTGCACAGCCCGTGCACGGGGACGCCCAGCGCGAGCCCGAAGGTGTCGGCGGTCATCAGCCCCACTCTCAGCCCCGTGTACGGGCCGGGGCCGACGCCGACGACGATCCCGCTGACGGCGTCGAGCCGGAGCCCGGCCCCGGCGAGCAGCCGGTCGACGGCGGGCAGCAGCAGCTCGCCGTGCCGGCGCGCGTCCACCTGACTCGAGGAGGCGATGACGCCGTCGCCGTCGTGCAGCGCGACGGTGATGGCGGGGGTGGCGGTATCCAGAGCGAGCAAGAGCACGCAAACAGCCTACGGCTCCCGTGCCTCGGACACGGCCGTCCCGGCCGGAGGCGTGAACACTGCTAACGTCGCCGCGAAACGTGATCAACGGGACGGATGGGACGGTTCGCCGATGCCGAGCAACAGCGCGACTTTCGTGGCCGGGCTGACCGCGGCGGCCCTGACGACGGTCGGGTTCCTCGCCTTCCAGGCGTCGGCGAGCGCACCCGCCGACCTCGCGAAGCCGCAGCGCAGCGGCGCCCCCGCGAAGGCGGCGAGCGCGCAGCGCGAGCGCTCGGCCGCGTTGCCGGACGACTCCGGCGTGGGCGAGCGGGTCGTGTACGCGCTGGGCGGCGACCGGGTGTGGCTGGTCGGCTCGAACGACGAGGTCAAGCGCACGTTCAAGGTCGCTCCCGGCAGTGTGGACCCGCTCCCGGGGAGTTACGACGTGTCCTCGCGCTCGGGCGCCGTCACGGGCACCGACGGCACCCCCATCGAGCACGTCGTGCGCTTCACCGCCGTGGACGGCGTGACGATCGGCTTCAGCGCGGCACTGGACGGCTCACTGCCGGAGGCCGACCCGACGGTGAAGACGGGCGGCATCCGGGAGACCGTCGCGGACGGCAACGCGATGTGGGACTTCGCCACGATCGGACAGCGGATCATCGTGATCCCCTGAGCCCCCTCACGCCGCCTCGGGGCGCCTGACCGGTTCTTCCGCGAGCCCGGGGTCGGGCAGTCTCGGCGGCGTCGAGACGGCCTCGGCGGCCGCGCACGAGGCCAGCAGGTCACGCATCGACGCACCGGCGAGCATGAACGGCCGAGACGGCTGGGGCCGGCACTGGGGCCGAGACGGAGACGGAGACGGAGACGGAGACTGGGACTGGGACTGGGACTGGGGCTCTGTGGCCGACATGGACGCCTCCTGAAGTTCGGGGGCGGGCGTACTTAGGTAGACCTAAGTAAGAACTTGATACCATGTGACCACGCGCCGGACGCCGAGCGCAACATTTTGCCGACAGGTTGTCGGAACATTCACGAAGTCGGATCACGCCGGATCACGCCGAACAGCGACGGCCTCAGGCCGACAGCACGCTGAGGTCCACCGCGGCCCACCGCTCCCCGAGCCCGGTCACCGTCACATGCCGCACCTCGTCCGTCGTGTCGCCGACGGCCCGGTGGATACGGACCTGGAGCCGCTCCTCGGTCAGCTCCTCGACCTTGCCCTCGCCCCACTCCACGACGATCACCGAGTCGGTCAGCGACACATCGAGGTCGAGATCCTCCATCTCGTCGAGCCCGCCGCCCAGGCGGTACGCGTCGACATGGACGAGCGGCGGGCCGCCCCCGAGGGAGGGGTGCACCCGGGCGATCACGAAGGTGGGCGAGGTGACCGCGCCGCGGACCCCGAGGCCCTCGCCGAGCCCCCGAGTGAGCGTCGTCTTGCCCGCGCCGAGCTCCCCGCTGAGCATCACGAGATCCCCGGCGCGGAGCAGCTTGGCCAGGCGACGGCCCAGCTCCCGCATCTGGCCGGGGGAGGTGACGGTGAGCTCGACGTCAGCCGGGTTGCGCGGTGCTGCTGGTGCTTCCATAGCCCTTCACGGTAGCCCCTGCGGGCACGGCGCCCGCGCGGGTGAGCAGGTCGGCGAGGCGGTCGGTGACCACTTCCGGGTGTTCCAGCATCACGAGGTGGCCCGCGTCCGGCACCAGCACCAGTTCCGCGTCCGGCAGCAGGTCGGAGATGGCCTCGCTGTGCTCGCTCGGCGTGACCAGGTCCCCGATCCCGGCCAACACCAGTACCGGCAGGTCCGTGAAACAGGCGAGCGCCTCGGTCTTGTCGTGCTCGGTGAAGGCCGGGTAGAACTCGGCGACCACGTCGATCGGCGTGCTCTCGATCATCCGCTCGGCGAACCGAGCCACGGCCGGATCCACGTCCCGGGACGCGAACGAGTACCGCTTGATGATCCCGGCGAAGAGATCGGCGGTGGCCCGCCGCCCCTTCTCCACCAGGGCCGCCTGCTGCCCGAGCGCCCTCAGCACCCCCGGCAGCACCCGCCGCACCGCGTTCACGCCCGCGACCGGCAGCCCGAAGTTGACCTCGCCCATCCGCCCGGACGAGGTGCCGACGAACGCGGTCGCGACGACCCGCTCGCTGATCAGCTCGGGGTACAGCGCGGCCAGCGCCATCACCGTCATACCGCCCATGGAGTGCCCGACCAGCACGATCGGGCCCTCCGGAACGGCCGCGTCGACGACGGCCTTCAGGTCGCGGCCGAGCTGGTCGATGCTGACCGGCACACCCTCCTGCACCTGGGCGACGCCGCGCCCGGAACGGCCGTGGCTGCGCTGATCCCAGTACACGGTCCGCACGACGCCCCGCAGGGCCGCCCGCTGGAAGTGCCAGGAGTCCTGGTTGAGGCAGTAGCCGTGGCTGAAGACCACGGTGACGGGCAGCGGCGCCTTGCGCCCGAACAGCCGGCGCCGCCGGCCCGCCGGCCCGCCCTGCGGCTCGACGTCGTCCACCTCGTAGTACAGCTCGGTGCCGTCGTCGGCGTAGGCCTTGCCCGGAGTGCCGCGCAGCCCGCCGTACGGGCCCGTCGAGTCGAGGGCGAGTCGGGCCTTGGCCCGCATGCCGCGCCCCACGGTCATCCGCTCCAGGGCGACGCCGGCCGCGGCGCCCGCGGCGATCACGCCTATCGCGGCGCCGGCGATGCCGGTCGCCCGGCGCCAGCCCCCGCCCGCCCCCGTGGCGGAGGCGGCGGCGACCGCCGAAGCGGCGCTCGCCATCGCCTCCGCACCGCTCTCACTCACGTACCGCTCCTCTCCGCCCGACGCCACGTCTTCTCACACATTCACATGACCGCATTCCCCTGGGACCTGTCCTGGACGGTTCATGCTGATGTATTTACGTAGACGCGGGGAACCCGCACTCCGATGCGGGTGACGATCTCGTACCCGATGGTTCCGGCCGCCTGCGCCCAGTCCTCCGCCGTGGGCTCGCCGTGGTCGCCGGGGCCGAAGAGGATCGCCTCCGCGCCCGGCTCGGGCTCGTCGCCGCCGAGGTCGACGACGAACTGGTCCATCGCGATGCGCCCGGCGGCCGTCCGCCACTTGCCGCCGACCAGCACCGGGCCGGTGCCGGAGGCATGCCGGGGAACGCCGTCCGCATAGCCCAGGGGGATCAGGCCGAGGGTGGTCTCGCCCGGGGTGACGTAGTGATGGCCGTAGCTGACGCCGTGCCCGCCCGGGACGTGCTTCACCAGGGCGAGCGAGGCCGCGAGGGTCATCACCGGACGCAGCCCGAAGTCGGCCGAGGAGCCCAGCTCGGGGCTGGGCGAGACGCCGTACATGGCGATGCCCGGGCGGACGAGGTCGAAGTGGGTCTCCGGGAGCGTGAGCGTGGCCGGGGAGTTGGCGATGTGCCGCACCTCGGGCCGGGCGCCCAGCCGCTCGGCGTGCGCTGTCATCTCCCGGAAGCGGCCGAGTTGGACGGCGACGGAAGGATGCCCGGGCTCGTCGGCGCAGGCGAGGTGCGACCAGAGTCCGGTGATCCGAACGGTCCCCTCCGCCTCGGCGAGCAGCGCCTGCGCGACGAGCTCGGCCCAGTCGGCGGGCTGGCACCCGCCCCGCCCGAGCCCGGTGTCGGCCTTGAGCTGCACACGGGCGGCCCGCCCGGCGGCCCGTGCCCCCTCAACGGCCTCCCGCAGGGCCCACAGTCCACTGACGGAGACGTCGAGATCCGCCTCGACCGCCTCCCGCCAGGGCCCGCCCGGCGTCCACAGCCAGCACATGATCCGGACGTCCGCCGGCAGTCCGCCGTCGGCCCGCAGCGCCAGCGCCTCCTCGGGCGTGGCGGTGCCCACCCAGGTCGCACCGGCCTCGACGGCCGCGCGGGCGCAGGCGGCGGCGCCGTGCCCGTAGCCGTCCGCCTTCACCACGGCCATGAACGCCGCACCCGGCGCCTTGGCGCGCAGCACGCGCACGTTGGCCCGCAGCGCGCCCAGGTCGATCTCGGCACGGGCACGCATCGGGGCAGCGGACAACTCGGCGTTCTCACTCATCGCGCCCAGTGTCTCAGAGGCCCCGGACAGCCCCCGTATTCAGCCCGTCCGGAGGTGCCCCCGCTCGAGCGAGGCCGAGAGTGGGGGAGGGACGGGGCGGCGGCGAAGAAACCAGCCGCCCCTATCCCCGCACGTCCCGCCAAGCGGCCGGCACCGCCTCCGCAACGTCGTGCGCCCCCACCGGCGCGCCCACCGCCGCGAACCGCCCCGCCAGCCCGTGCAGATACGCCCCCACGCTCCCCGCGTCCAACGCGCTCAACCCCGCCGCCAGCAACGACCCCGCGAGCCCGGACAGCACGTCCCCGCTCCCGGCCGTGGCCAGCCACGGCGTCCCCGTCGCGTTCACCCGCACCACCCCGCCGTCCCCCGCCTCCGCGACCAGCGTCGTGGACCCCTTCAGCAGCACGGTCGCCCGATACCGCGCCGCCAACTCCCGCGCGTACCGCAACCGAGCCCCCTCCACCTCCTCCCGCGCCACCCCCAACAGCGCGGCCGCCTCCCCCGCGTGCGGCGTCAGCAGCGTCGGCGCGCCACGCCCCCGCACCGCGTCCACGTCCGCCAGCCGCAGCCCGTCCGCGTCGATCAGCACCGGCACCTCGGCGGCAGCCGCCAGCACCTGCGCCACCGCGGCAGCGTCGTCCCCGGCTCCCGGTCCGACGACCCACGCCTGCACCCGCCCGGCCTGCTTCGGTCCCTGGTCGGAGACGAGCGTCTCGGGGAACCGCGCGACGACCGCGTCCCCGGCCGGCCCGACGTACCGCACGGCCCCCGCACCGCCCCGCAGCGCGCCCGCGACGGCCAGCACGGCGGCCCCGGGATACCGGGCGGACCCGGCGGCGATCCCGACGACCCCCCGCCGGTACTTGTCGCTCTTCCCGCCCGGCACCGGCAGCAGGCCGGCCACGTCCGCGTGCTGCAGGGCCGCCAACTCGGGCCGGCCGGGCAGCGCGTCCCCCAGCCCGATGTCGACGAGCCGCACCGACCCGGCGTACTCCCGCGCGGGATCGATCAGCAGCCCCGGCTTGTGCGTGCCGAAGGTGACGGTGAGGTCGGCGCGGATCGCACTCCCGTGCACCTCGCCCGTATCGGCGTCGACGCCGCTGGGCAGATCGACGGCGACGACGACGGCCCGTGACTCGGCGACCACCCCGGCCAGCGCGGCCGCGTCCGGCCGCAGCCCGCCCCGGCCCCCGATCCCGACGATCCCGTCGAGCACGAGGTCGGCGCGCCGCACGACGTCCCCGGCGCCGCCCGGGGCGACCGTGCTCCCACCGGCCCGCCGCAAGGCGGCAAGCCCGCCGGCGTGCGTCCGTTCGGGCGCGAGCAGCACCGCGGTCACCCCCGCCCCGCGCCGGACGAGCCGGGCCCCGGCGTACAGCGCGTCGCCCCCGTTGTCCCCGCTGCCGACCAGCAGCACGACCCGCCGCCCGTACACCCGCCCCAGCAGATCCGCGCAGGCGGCGGCGAGCCCCGCGGCGGCCCGCTGCATGAGGGCCCCTTCGGGCACCCTGGCCATCAACTCCCGCTCGGCACGGCGGACGGTCTCGACGCAGTAGGCAGTACGCATACGGCGAGTCTCCCCCGGCCTCCCCCGCCTCCGCACACGGCCCGCTCGGTCCCAGCCGTCGGGCCTCAGCGCCATCCGGTCCCAGCCGTCCGGTCCCAGCGCCATCCGGTCCCAGCCGTCCGGTCTCAGCGCCATCCGGTCCCAGCCGCTCAGTCTCGGCCGCCCGGTCCCAGCACCATCCGGTCCCAGCCGCCCGCTCCCAGCCCCTCGGTCTCAGCCGTCCGGTCCCAGCACCATCCGGTCCCAGCCGCTCGGTCCCAGCCGCCCGGTCCCAGCACCATCCGGTCCCAGCCGTCCCGTCTCGGCCGTCCCGTCTCAGCCCTCCGCGATCACGACCGCCGAGGCGACCCCGGCGTCATGACTCAACGACACATGCCAGCTCCGCACGCCCAGTTCGGCCGCCCGCGCGGCGACACTCCCCCGCACCCGCAGCCGAGGCCGCCCGCTGTCCTCGACAAAGACCTCGGCGTCCGTCCACAGCAACCCGGGCGGCGCCCCCAGCGCCTTGGCCAGGGCCTCCTTCGCCGCGAACCGCGCGGCCAGCGAGGCGACCCCGCGCCGCTCCCCGTTCGCCAGCAGCAACTCGCTCTCCAGGAACAGCCGCCCGGCCAGCGCGGGCGTCCGCTCCAGCGACGCCGCGAACCGCTCGATCTCGGCCACGTCGATACCGACCCCGATGATGCTCATGCCGAGCACCCTAAGGCCGCCCTGTCACAGCCTGCTGCTAGCCTGCGGCGACTTGATCAAGCAGGCTTTCACCGCCGCGCGCCCTGGGGGGCCAGCCCGCGCGCCGCGGACGCAACGCCAGGGGGCGGAGGAATGACCAGCACTTCGTCGGGGCCGACGTTCGACCCGTACGACAACACACCCGAGCTGATCCCATTGCGCACCGCCGCGCAGGCCGGGGACTGGCCCGCCGTCCGGGCCTTCTTCGCGGGCCTCAGGTCGGTCGACCGGCTCACCTCGGCCTCCGGCCTCCTCGCCGACATCCCCGGCGTCGAGAACTTCCTGGAGCGGGCGGCCGCCGAACTGCCCGGCGACCCGCTGCCGCGCGCCCTCCTCGCCGAGCGGTACGTCTACATCGGCTGGGACATCCGCAGCGGCGCCCTCGCCAAGCACGTCTCGCAGGACCAGTTCGGCCAGTTCCACGACTGGCTGCGGCGGGCCGAGCAGATCCTGATCGAGGTGTGCGCCGAGCAGCCCGCGTACGCCCCCGCCTGGACGGCCCGTCTGCTGACCGCGCGCGGTCTGGAGCTGGGCCTGACCGAGGCCCGCCGCCGCTACGACCGGCTCGCCGCCCACCACCCGCACCACTACCGCGCCCAGTCGCAGCTGCTCCAGCAGCTGTGCCCGAAGTGGGGCGGCTCCTGGGAGGCGGCGCACGGTTTCGCCCGCGAGTGCGCCACCGGGGCCCCCGACGGCTCCGCCTCCGGCGCGCTGGTCGCCCTCGCCCACATCGAGCACTGGGTGGACCTGAAGAGCACCGAGCGCACCGCCTACCTGCGCGGTGTGCCGGTCCGCGACGACCTGCGCTTCGCCGCCCAGGTCTCCGTGCTGCACCCGGATCACCGGCCCGACTGGAACTCGATCGGCGCGCACAGCGCGTTCGCGTTCGCCTTCTCGCTCGGCGGCCACTTCGCGGACGCGGCCCCGCACTTCGCCTTCCTCGGCGACCGGGCGTCCGAGTTCCCGTGGCAGTACCTGCCCGACCAGAAGTCGGCGTTCCTCAAGTTCCGCACGTTCGCGCTGGCGAGCCAGGAAGGCAGACAGCCGTGACCACCGACCCGCACGACGACACCGTCGCGGACGCCCTCGGCACCGCGGACGCCCTCGCCGCCCTCACCGGCCTGGTCTCGCACACCACCACCGACGGCATCCCCACCCTCTACGCCCCGGCCACCGCGTCCGGCGGCAACGAGATCACCGCCGGCCTCTTCTTCCGGGTGGGCCGCGCCGACGAGACCCTGGCCACCGCCGGCCTCACCCACCTCGTCGAACACCTCGCCCTGCACCGCCTCGGCCTGTCCGACCTGCACTACAACGGCGCGACGGCGAACGCGTACACCCTCTTCCACGTCCACGGCAGCGAGGCGGAGGTCGTCGAGTACCTCAACAGCGTGTGCGCCGGGCTGCGGGACCTGCCGATGGAGCGGCTGGAGACCGAGAAGGAGATCCTGCGCACCGAGGCGGCCGGCCGCGGCGGCGGCCCGCAACAGCAGCTGCCGCTGTGGCGGTACGGCGCCCAGGGCTACGGCCTGACCAGCTACAACGAGCTCGGCACCTGGAGCCTGACCCCGGACCAGGTGCGCGACTGGGCCCAAACCCGCTTCACCAGGGACAACGCGGTCCTGCGGATCACCAGCGACCACGTCCCCGAGGGCCTGGACCTCACCCTCCCACGGGGCTCCCGCCGCCCCGCGCCGGCCGCGACCAGCGCCCTGCCGGTCACCCCCGCCTTCATCTGCGGCGACGACGGCCACGTGGTCCTCACCTCGGTGCTCCGCCGCTCCACCGCGGCCAGCGTCTTCGCGGACGTCCTCGGCCGGGCCCTCTTCCAGGACCTGCGCCAGGAAGGCGGCTACTCCTACTCCGCGGAGGCCGACTACTCCCCGCGCGACGCCGACTTCGCCACCCTCACCGCGTACGCCGACGCCCTCCCGCAGAAGCAGGACGCGGTCGTCGGCGGGTTCGTCGACACCCTCGCCCGGCTGCGCGCGGGCCGCATCGAGCAGGCCGAGCTGGACTCCGCCCGCGGCAAGATCCTCAAGATGTACGACACTCCCGACCTCGCCGCGGCCGCGCTCCCCTCGTACGCGCTGAGCCTGCTGCTCGGGCACCGCGTCCTGACCCCCGAGCAGCACCGGGCCGAGCTGGAGGCGGTGACGGTGGACGACCTGCGCGACGTCGCCCGGGAGGCATGGGCCGACGCCCTGCTCCAGGTGCCGGGCCGGGGCGTCGACTGGGCGGGCTGCACCGTCGCCCCGCAGATCTCGACGGACTCCGTCACCGGCACCCGCCACCCGTCCCTGGAGGACGAGGACGTCACCCTGGTCATCGGCACGGAGGGGGTGAGCCTGCTGACCCCGAGGGGCCCGATCACCGTCCGCTACGACGCCTGCTCGGCGATGACCGTCCGCCCCGACGGCGCCCGCGGCCTCACCGGCCACGACGCCTTCTCCATCACGGTGGAGCCGACCCTGTACCAAGGGGTGACCCCGGAGCGCATCGCGGCCCTCGACGCGGCCGTCCCCGCGCCGGCGGTCGTGCGGATGCCGGCCCGGCCCCCGGAGCAGATCCCCCAGCCCCGCAAGCGGACGCCCGCCTCCGGCCGGACCGGCGGCGCCCGCTCCACCTGGGCCTGGACCACCGCCCTCTGGCTCGTGGGCCTGCTCGCGGTGGCCTGGGGACTGCTCTGCGCGGTGATCACCTCCGAGGAGGCCTCGGCCGCGAACCCGGAGTGGGACGTGATCGTGGGCGTCTGGATCATGGAGATCCCGCTGGCCTTCGCCACCTGGAAGCTGTACACGGCCCGCAGGCAACGCCGCCGCTCCTGACGAACGGGCGGGGCGCCTCTCAAAGAGCGCCCCGCCTGCCGGAGACCCGACTGCCGGAGACCCGACTGCCGGAGACCCGACTGCCAGGGACCCGACTACTCCACCGTCACCGACTTCGCCAGGTTCCGGGGCTGATCCACCTCGTTGCCCCGCGCGGTGGCGAGCTCGCACGCGAACACCTGCAACGGCACCGTCGCCACCAGCGGCTGGAGCAGCGTAGGAGTCGCCGGAATCCGGATCAGATGATCGGCGTACGGCACCACCGCCTCGTCCCCCTCCTCCGCGATGACGATCGTGCGCGCACCCCGCGCCCGGATCTCCTGGATGTTGGACACGATCTTGTCGTGCAGGACGGACCGCCCCCGAGGCGACGGCACCACCACGACGACCGGCAGATCCTCCTCGATGAGCGCGATCGGCCCGTGCTTCAGCTCACCGGCGGCGAACCCCTCCGCGTGCATGTAGGCGAGCTCCTTCAGCTTGAGCGCACCCTCCAGCGCGACCGGATACCCCACGTGCCGCCCCAGGAACAGCACCGTGTCCTTCCCGGCGAGCGACCGCGCCAGCTCCCGCACCGGCTCCATCGTCTCCAGCACCCGCTCGACCTCACAGGAGATCCGCGCGAGGTCCCGGACGACGGTCCGGATCTCGTCCGCCCACTTGGTGCCGCGCACCTGACCGAGATACAGCGCGACCAGATAGCAGGCGACCAACTGGGTCAGGAACGCCTTGGTGGACGCGACGGCCACCTCCGGCCCGGCGTGCGTGTACAGCACCGCGTCCGACTCACGAGGGATCGTCGAGCCGTTGGTGTTGCAGATCGCCAGCACCTTGGAGCCCTGCTCGCGGGCGTGCCGCAGCGC
Organism: Streptomyces sp. NPDC050263; assembly: GCF_040655955.1. NCBI lineage: Bacteria > Bacillati > Actinomycetota > Actinomycetes > Kitasatosporales > Streptomycetaceae > Streptomyces > Streptomyces sp. NPDC050263. The sequence continues at coordinate 56,134 of NZ_JBFAKW010000056.1, forward strand.
CATCAGGGTGTCCATGGTCTCGCCGGACTGCGAGATGGCGATGACGAGCGACCGGGGGCCCAGGATCGGATCCCGATATCGGAACTCACTGGCCAGCTCCACCTCGCACGGGATCCGCGTCCAGTGCTCGATGGCGTACTTGGCGATCAGCCCGGCGTGGAAGGCCGTACCGCAGGCCACGATGACGACCTTGTCGACCTCCCGCAGCTCGGAGGCCGGGATCCGCACCTCGTCGAGGGTCAGCGCACCCGAGCCGTCGATCCGGCCCAGCAGGGTGTCGGCGACCGCCTTGGGCTGCTCGGCGATCTCCTTGAGCATGAAGTAGTCATAACCCCCCTTTTCCGCGGCCGACGCGTCCCAGTCGACGTGGTACTCGCGGATCTGTGCCGGCAGTCCGTCGAACCCGGTGACCGTCACCCCGTCCCGCCGCAGCTCGACGACCTGGTCCTGTCCCAGCTCGATCGCCGACCGCGTGTGGGCGATGAACGCGGCGACGTCCGAGGCGAGAAAGGCCTCGTCCTCTCCAACGCCCACCACCAGCGGCGAGTTCCGCCGCGCGCCGACCACCACACCGGGCTCGTCGGCATGCACCGCGACCAGCGTGAACGCCCCCTCCAGCCGCCGGCACACCAGACGCATCGACTCCGCCAGATCGGAGGTCACGGAGAACTCCTCGGCGAGCAGATGCGCGACGACCTCGGTGTCGGTCTCCGAGCCCAGCTCATGCCCCCGCTCGGCCAGTTCGGCCCGCAGCGCGGCGAAGTTCTCGATGATCCCGTTGTGCACGACGGCGACCCGCCCGGCGTTGTCGAGATGCGGATGGGCGTTCGCATCGGTCGGCCCGCCGTGCGTGGCCCACCGCGTGTGCCCGATGCCCGTCGGCCCGGTCGGCAGCGGCCGCGCCCCGAGCTCCTTCTCCAGATTGACGAGCTTGCCCGCCTTCCTGGCGGCGGCGAGCCCGCCGTCCGCCAGCACGGCGACACCCGCCGAGTCGTACCCCCGGTACTCCAGCCGTTTCAGCCCGGCCATGACGACCTCTAGCGCCGACTGAGACCCCACGTATCCCACGATTCCGCACATGCGCGGCAGCCTACGACCGAACCCCGTCCCGAAAGAGCCTCCGCGTGCCCGATTTCGGAAATTCTGCGGGAGTTCCCCGGACGTGACGGACCCCACCCGCCATCCAGTTCAAACTCCGTTAACAATGGACTGTGATCTCTCCGGTCTCCTCGATGCCCCGGAGCGCCCACCGGCACAGGCCGGAGGCGACTCCCTACGTCGACCTCACCCGCCCCGAGTGGAGCGCGCTGCGTGAGAAGACGCCGCTGCCGCTGAGCGCCGAGGAGGTCGAGAAGCTGCGCGGCCTGGGCGACGTCATCGACCTCGACGAGGTGCGCGACATCTACCTCCCGCTGTCCCGTCTCCTCAACCTCTACATCGGCGCCACCGACGGCCTGCGCGGCGCTCTGAACACCTTCCTCGGCGAACAGGGCTCCCAGTCCGGCACCCCGTTCGTCATAGGAGTCGCCGGCTCCGTCGCCGTAGGCAAGTCGACGGTCGCCCGCCTCCTCCAGGCCCTGCTCTCCCGCTGGCCGGAACACCCCCGCGTGGAACTGGTCACCACGGACGGGTTCCTGCTCCCCACCAGAGAACTCGAAGCGCGCGGCCTGATGTCCCGCAAGGGCTTCCCCGAGTCCTACGACCGCCGCGCCCTCACCCGCTTCGTCGCCGACATCAAGGCAGGAAAGGACGAGGTCACCGCCCCCGTCTACTCCCACCTGATCTACGACATCGTGCCGGACCGCAAGCTCACCGTCCGCCGCCCCGACATCCTCATCGTCGAGGGCCTCAACGTCCTGCAGCCCGCCCTGCCCGGGACGGACGGCCGCACCCGCGTCGGCCTCGCCGACTACTTCGACTTCAGCGTGTACGTCGACGCCCGCGTCGAGGACGTCGAGCGCTGGTACCTCAACCGCTTCCGCAAGTTGCGCGACACGGCGTTCCAGGACCCGTCCTCCTACTTCCGCAAGTACACCCAGGTCTCGGAGGACGAGGCCCTCGACTACGCCCGCACGATGTGGCGCACCATCAACAAGCCCAACCTGGTGGAGAACATCGCCCCCACCCGAGGCCGCGCCACCCTGGTGGTCCGCAAGGGCCAGGACCACAAGGTCCAACGCCTGAGCCTGCGCAAACTCTGACCGCGGACGCCGACGGCTACCCTGCCCCCATGCTGCACCTGCGCCTGATCACCCCGTCGGACCGGACCGACGACGTGGTCCGACTGATCGAGCGGACCGTCGGCACCACCCACCTGGTGGTGCTGACGGGCGCGGCCCGCAACCCGGCCGGCGATGTCGTCCTGTGCGACGTGGCACGCGAGGCGGGCGACGAACTCCTCGCCGGGCTACAGCAGTTGGGCCTCGACAAGACGGGCTCGATCGCCGTCGAGAACATCGACCTGTCGCTGTCCCGGCGCGCCGACAAGGCCGAGGCGGAGGCGCCGGGCGAGGGCGCCGACGCGGTCCTGTGGGAGCACCTCACGGACGCCACCCACGAGGAGTCGACGCTCTCCGTCACCTACCTCGCGTTCATCACGCTGGCCACGATGATCGCGGCCTGCGGCGTGGTCCTGGACAGCGCGATCCTGGTCGTGGGCGCGATGGCCGTCGGCCCCGAGTTCGGCCCTCTGGCCGGCGTCTGCACATCGATCGTGCAACGCGCCCCCCGCCTGGCCCTGCGCTCGCTGACCGCCCTGCTGATCGGTTTCGCGGCGGCCATGGCGGTGACGGTCGGCTTCAGTCTCTTCATGGACGCCCTGGGCCTGTTCAGCAAGGAACAGTTGGAGGCGGACCGCCCCCAGACCGGCTTCGTCTACGCCCCCGACCCCTTCTCGTTCATCGTGGCCGTCCTGGCGGGAGCCGCCGGCACCCTCTCCCTGACCTCGGCGAAGTCCGGAGCCCTGGTCGGCGTGGCGATCTCGGTGACGACAGTCCCGGCCGCAGCCAACGCCGCGGTAGCCCTCAGCTACGGCGACACAGAACAGACCTGGGGCTCGACAGAACAACTTCTGCTGAACCTGCTGGGCATCATCCTGGCAGGCACCCTGACACTGCTGGCCCAGAAGTACTTCTGGTCAAAGCAACAGCGACGAGTCAAGGCAGGGTGAGCAGAGGGTTTTCGCTCTCAGGGGCGCGGGGAACTGCGCGACAAGCCACGAAGCACCCGCAGCCCGCAGCGCACAGAACCCCACCTCCGAACCCGGCACCCGCACCCGGCGGCTAGGGGGCTTCTGATGGATCTCCGTGGGAGAAGGAGCGGCGTTCGGTGCGTGCTCTCGGTGTGCCGGGCGAGAGTCCTCGTAGCGGAGCTACT
>NZ_JBFAKW010000057.1:0-59238 GCF_040655955.1 Streptomyces sp. NPDC050263
CCGGGCGCGAGCCGACGCCGATGCCGAAGTCGAGGCGTCCGCCGGAGACGACGTCGACGGTGGCGGCGATCTTGGCCGGCATCGCCGGCGGCCGGAAGCGATTGCTGGTCACCATCACGCCGAGCCGCAGCCGTCGGGTGTGGGCGGCCAGGGCGGCGAGCAGTGTCCAGCCTTCGTAGGTCACGCCGTCGGGGTCGCCGCCGATCGGCATGAGGTGGTCGAACAGCCAGGCGTGCTCGATCTCCGCAGGGGCGTCGGCCTCGCGCAGACCCGCAGGAGGTCGTGGCAGTCGACCTGCGAGGGAGCGGTGTGCACCCAGCTCCTCGACGCCGCCGCCGCGGGCGAGATCCGCGCCGACCTCGACGCCTACCAACTGATGCGCGGGATCGGAAACCTCTGCATCGGCGCCGACAGCGACTACCGCTACGACGCACGCCGACTGGTCGCGTTCCTCGTCGCGGGCCTGCACACCGTGATCGATTGATCGCTATCATGGAACACATCGCGCGAAAGCGATCGTGCGAGCCGCCGGGTTGCCGTGCCGCCCCGGCGGACCACACGGACGGAAGCGGTGGGGACATGCGGGAGTCATCGCAGCAGCGGCAGGCCCGGATCGCGGAGATGGTGCGGGACCGCGGCATCGCGCGCATCACCGACCTCGCCGACGAACTCGGCGTCTCCGTCGTGACCATGCGGCGCGACGTCGAGGAACTGGCCCGGCGCGGCGAGGTGCGCCGCGGGCACGGGGTGGCGCGTTCACTGCGGCCGATGCCCGAGGAGACCGCCGCCGGGAGCGACGCGATCGCCATGGTCGTCCCGGAGAGCAACACCTATCTCACCGAGGCCGTGCAAGGCGCGCGGGAGGCCGCGGAGAAGGCCGGTCTGCGGCTGGCCCTGCACATCACCGCCGGGTACGGCGGGGCGGAGCGCGAAGCGGTGCGCCAGGCGCTGGACGCCGGGGCCCGCGGGCTGCTGCTGTCGCCGCACTGGCGTACGCGGGACGAGGCGGACGCGGACCAGTCGTGGCTGTCCGCCCTGGACGTCCCGGCCGTGCTGGTGGAGCGGCGCCCCGCCCGGACCAGCGCGAGCTACCCGCTGGACTGCGTGCGCACGGACCACGCGCACGGCGTGCACCTCGCCCTCGAGCACCTGACCGGCCTCGGGCACCGGCGGATCGTGCTGGCGGCGCGCGACGACAGCCCCACCGCGCGGACCATCCGCGCCGAGTTCGCCGAGCAGACCGCTGCCCGGGGACTGGCCGAAGGGTGCGGCACGATTCTCAGCTCGCCCACCGCGGGCCCCGACCCGCACGCCGCCGACCCGCGGGCGGTCGACCTGGCCGAGACGGTCGTCCGGAGCGGGGCCACCGCGGTGCTGATCCACAGCGACATGGACGCGCTGGTTCTGGTGCAGGGGCTCCAGGCGGCGGGGATCCGGGTCCCGGACCGGTGTTCGGTGGTCGCGTACAACGACGTGGTCGCCGACATGGGATCGGTCCCGCTGACCGCCGTCGCCCCGCCCAAGGCGGAGCTCGGCCGGACCGGAGTCGATCTGCTGCTGCGCCGGCTCGAGATGGCGCGCGGCGGGCTGCGCCCCGGCGCGACCCGGCACCTGGAGCTGCTGCCCGACCTGGTGGTCAGGGGATCCACCCAGCAGATTTGATTGTTTGACCGTTTCAGTTTCCTTTGTTCGATGTATTGACGTCTTTTTCATCAGACGATCAGGATGCCCGTATCCCCAGCCATCACGCGGGAGGGTCCATGCCTGGCCGACGACGCCCACGACGCCCACTCGTACTGACGATCCTCGCCCTGCTGCTCACCGCCTGCTCCACCCCCGGCGGCAGCGACACCGCCCAGGACGGCGGGCAGGTCCACCTCACCTTCTGGTCGGCGCTGCGCGGCACCCAGGAGGTCGTCGACGAGTACAACCGCAGCCAGGACAAGGTCAGGGTCGACTTCCAGCAGGTCCCCTCCGGCGCCCAGGGCGGCTATGCCAAGCTCAGCAACGCCGCCCGCGCCGGCAACGCCCCCGACGTCGCCACCATCGAGTACCCGCAGCTGCCCGGCTTCGCCATCGACGGCGTGCCGCGCGATCTCACCGGGCTGCTGCCCGACTCGGTGCGCCGCAAGATCCTCCCGCAGGCGCTGGACCTCACCACGCTCGACGGGCGCATCTACGCCGTGCCGGTGGACATCGAGCCGATGATGTTCTTCTACCGCAAGGACGTGTTCACGAAGTACGGCATCCCCGTCCCCAAGACCTGGGCGGAGTTCGAGAGTTCGGCCCGCAAGCTCAAGAAGGCCGAGCCCGGCTCGCGGATCGCGAGCTTCTTCACCAACGGCTCCCTGCACATGGCCGGGTTCGCCTGGCAGGCCGGCGCCCAGTGGTTCCGGACCGCCCAGGACACCTGGCGGATCTCCATGACCGACGCGCCGACCCGCAAGGTCGCCGCGTACTGGCAGCGCCTGGTGGACGAGGACCTGGTGCGCGTCGAGCCGGTGGACAGCCAGCAGTGGCGGGCGCATCTGCGCAGCGGGGAGACCGTCGGCTACACGGCGGGCGCCTGGGCGGCGGGCTCCCTGATGAACTCCACTCCCAGCGGAAAGGGCAAGTGGGCCATCGCGCCCCTCCCCCAGTGGGACCCGGACAAGCCGTCCCTGGGCACTCAGGGCGGCTCCACCTTCACCGTCACCAAGGACAGCCACCACCCGAAGGAGGCCCTGGACTTCATCACCTGGATGGTCACCAGCCCGGAAGCGCTGCGCGCGAAACTCTCCAGCGGCATCAGCAGCGCCTACCCGGCCGTGCCCGCCCTCGTTCCCGTCGCCCGCAAGGAGATGGACACCGCCTACTACGGCGGCCAGGACATCTTCGGCCTGTTCCAGCAGTCCGCCGGACTGATCTCGCCGCGCTGGCAGTGGGGGCCGCGGATGACCTCCACCATCACCTCCGTCGAGGACGGCTTCGCGAAGGCGGGCGCCGGCAGCGGCACCGTCGTCGGCGCGCTGCGCGAAGGACAGCGCAGAACACTGCCCGACCTCAAGAGCCTCGGCCTGTCGGTCACTACCCACTGAGGTGCACCCGTGAGCACAGTGATCTCTCCAGGGAAACCGCGCAAGCACACCGGGACGGCATCGCGGGCCGAGAGCCCGGCCCGCCCCCGCAAGGCCGGACGCCGGCAGCAGTTGTTCGCCTGCGTCACGCTCCTGGCCCCGTTCACGGCACTGCTCGTCGCCGTGTTCCTCGTGCCCGTCGGCTACGCCGTCGGCCTGAGCCTCTTCTCCGAGGACCACAAGGGCCTCGGCTTCGGCGGCGGCACGACCGTCTTCACCGGGCTGCGCAGCTATCTCGCGGTGCTGACCGACCCGAGCTTCCTGTCCGGGTTCGGGGTCATCGCCGTCTACTGCGTGATCTTCGTGCCGGTGATCGTGATCGGCGCTCTCGCACTGGCCCTGCTCCTCGACTCCGGGCTGATCCGGCTGCGGCGCACCGCGCAGACGCTGCTGTACCTGCCGCACGCCGTGCCCGGGATCATCGCCGCCGTCCTCTGGCTGTACCTCTACACCCCCGGCCTCAGCCCGGTCATCAGGCTCTTCGCCCGGGCCGACGTCACCGTCGACTTCCTGGGGCTGCACACCGTGCTCCCGTCGATCGTCAACATCGCCCTGTGGAGCGGCCTCGGCTACCACATGGTGATCTTCTACGCCGCTCTCCAGGCCCTGCCGAGCGAGGTGATCGAGGCGGCGCGGATCGACGGCGCCGGCGGCATCCGCACCGCGCTCCAGGTCAAGGTGCCCATCATCAAGGGGTCCGTCGTGATGGTGTGCATGTTCGCGCTGATCGGCGCGCTCCAGCTGTTCACCGAGCCCATGCTGATGAACCAGGCCACTCCGATGGTCAACTCCCGCTTCACGCCGAACATGTACATCTACGACGCGGCCTTCCGCCGCAACAACTACGGACTGGCCTCCGCGGCCTCCGTCATCCTCCTCGTCGTCACCTGCGCCCTGTCCTATGCCGTCACGCGCTGGGCGGGCCGCAGGGAACGGAGTCCGCGATGACCACCACCAGACTCACCAGCCGCACCGTGGCCAACACCGTCGTCCTCGTCGCGGCCCTGTACACGCTGCTGCCCAGCCTGTGGCTGCTGCTGGCCTCCACCAAGAACGCCGACGCGCTCTTCGGCAGCGACATCCTCTCCTTCGGCGACTTCTCGCTCTGGCACAACGTGAGCGACCTGTTCACCATGGAGGACGGCGTCTACGGCCGCTGGTATCTCAACAGCCTGCTGTACGCGGTGGTCGGCGCGTTCGTCGGCTCGCTGATCAGCGTCGCCGCCGGGTACGCCTTCGACAAGTACGAGTTCCCGCACAAGGAGAAGCTGTTCGGGCTCGTCCTCACCGGCGTGATGGTCCCGCCGACCGTACTGGCCCTGCCGCTCTACCTGGTGGCTTCCGGCGTCGGCCTGGTCAACACCTTCTGGGCGGTGTTCATACCGGTCCTGTTCAACCCCTTCGGCGTCTACCTGGCCCGTCTGCTGAGCAGCGGCTACGTGCCCGACGAGGTGCTGGAAGCCTCCCGCGTGGACGGCGCGGGCGAACTGCAGACGTACCTCCGCGTCAGTCTGCGCATGCTCGGCCCCGGCTTCGTCACCGTCTTCCTCTTCCAGCTCACCGCCATCTGGAACAACTTCTTCCTGCCGATGGTGATGCTCTCCGACCAGCACCTGTATCCGCTCAGCCTCGGCCTCTACACCTGGAACAGCTCCGCCACCGTCTCCCCCGAGTACTACCCGCTGGTCGTCGTCGGCTCGCTGCTCGCCGTCGTCCCGCTGATCGTCACCTTCATCGCTCTGCAGCGATACTGGAAGTCCGGCCTGACCGCAGGGAGCGTCAAGTGACCCACCTCGACGGCAGTTCCCGCCGCCGCCCGCGCGCCGTCCTCGCCATGGCGCAAAAGACCGCGCACCAGGTCCTCGACACAGACGTACGGGCCCGGCTGGCCGCCCTCACCGACCTCGACCCGCAGCTCGTCCTGGACGATCTGACCACCCCCGCCGCCCACCGCGCCCTCGCCGACGCCGAGTTGCTCATCACCGGCTGGGGCTGCCCTCCCGTCGACGCGGCGGCCTTGAAGGCCGCGCCCCGGCTGCGCGCGGTGGTGCACACCGCCGGAACCGTGCGCCACCACATCACGGCCGCGTGCTGGGAGCGCGGCCTGGCGGTGTCCTCCGCGGCGGCGGCCAACGCCGTGCCGGTCGCCGAGTACACCCTCGCCATGATCCTGCTCGCCAACAAACGCGTCCTCGACACCGCCCGCGTCTACCGCGCCGAGCGGAGCCGCGTCGACTGGAACGAACGCCACCCCGACGCGGGCAACTACCGCCGCACCGTGGGCATCCTCAGCGCCTCGATCATCGGACGCCGGGTCATCGACCTGCTGCGCCCGCACGATCTGACGGTGCTGCTCCACGACCCGTACGTCCCCGACGCCGAGGCGCGGAAGCTGGGAGCGCACCCGGTCCCGCTCACGGAGCTGTTCGCCCGCAGTGACGTCGTCAGCGTGCACACCCCGCTGCTGCCCGAGACCCGGGGCCTGGTCAGCCGCGTCATGCTGACCCGGCTGCGCAACGGCGGCACGCTGATCAACACCGCGCGCGGGGCCGTCGTCGACCAGGACGCCCTCACCGACGAGGTGGTGTCCGGGCGCCTGCACGCGGTCCTGGACGTCACCGAGCCGGAGGTGCTGCCCGCCGACTCACCGCTGTGGGACTGCCCGAACGTCCTGGTGACCCCGCACATCGCCGGCTCGAAGGGCGGCGAGCTGCGCCGCCTCGCGGACCTGGCGCTGGCCGAGGTGGAGGCGTACGTCCTCGGCCGCCCCTTCGCCCACCCCGTCCGGCCCGAAACCCTGGCCCGCCTCGCCTGAGAGCCTCCGCCCAGCCGCCGCAACGAACAGGAGCCGTGGCCCCGTCATGCCCCACCACCCCCTCGCCCTTCCCGCAGCGGACCGCGTCCTCAGCCCGCACACCGGCTACACCCGCGCCCACTGGGAGGCCGCCGCCGACGGTCTGCTGACCGCCGCGCTGCGCTACGCCGCCCCCGGCCACGCCCTGATCGACCTGCCCGGCCCGCCGTCCCGGTCCGGGGTGCGCTCCGACGGGCTGGAGGGCTTCGCCCGGACGTTCCTGCTCGCCGCGTTCCGCGCCGCCGGAGCCGCCGGCAAGGACCCGCACGGGTTCCTGGAGCGCTACACCGCCGGGCTGGCCCGCGGCACCCGCACCCCCGGCCGCGACGACGCCGAGTCCTGGCCGGAGATCGGCCACCACGGCGTCCAGGGCCAGCCCATGGTGGAATCCGCGTCCGTGGCACTGGCCCTGCGGCTGACCGCGCCCTGGACCTGGGACACGCTTGCGGCCGCCGATCAGGACCGCGTCGAGGCATGGCTGCGCGGCGCGCTGCGGCACACGCCCGCCCCCAACAACTGGTACCTCTTCCCGCTGACCGTCGCGGGTTTCCTGGAATCCGCGGGGCGCGGCGACGCCGAGACACATCGCGCGATCGAGCGCGGCCTCGGTCTGCTGGACGGCTGGTACCAGGGACAGGGCTGGTACTCCGACGGCGACGGCCGCGCCTTCGACCACTACAACGGCTGGGCCCTGCACTTCTACCCGCTGCTCCACGCCCACCTGGCCGGAGACCGGGCGCTGCTCGACCGACTCGGGCCGCGCCTACGGGAGTTCCTCGACGGCTTCGCCCTGCTCTTCGACGCGAACGGCGCCCCCGTCCACCACGGTCGCTCCCTCACCTACCGCTTCGCCGCCGGCGCCGCCGTGGCCCTCGGCGCCCTCACGAACACGACCCCTCACCCCCCGGGTGTCACACGCCGCGTCCTCAGCGGGGCGCTGCGGCACTTCCTGGACCGCGGCGCCCTGAGCGACGACGGACTCCTCGGCCTCGGCTGGTACGGCCCGCACGCAGCGACCCTCCAGCCCTACTCCGGCCCCGGCTCCCCCTACTGGGCGTCCAAGGGCTTCCTCGCCCTGCTGCTCCCGGCCGAGCACCCGGTGTGGACGGCCGCCGAGGAGAAGGCACCGGCCGAGGGACCCGACCGCGTGCTCGCCCTCCCCGCCCCCGGGCTGCTCATCCAGACCACGGGCGCGGACGGCCTGGCCCGGATGCACAACCACGGCAGCTGCAAGCTCGACTCCCGGCAGCCGGAACAGGCTCCCGGCAACCCGCTCTACTCCCGGCTCGCGTACTCCACCCGCACCGGGCCGACCGGCGCCGCCAACGCTCCCGACAACCACATCGCGCTGACGGCCCGCGGCACCCGCAGCGCCCGGGTGCGCATCGAGCCCCTGGCCGCCGGTCCCGACTGGCTCGCCTCCTGGCACCGGCCGGTCTTCCCCGAGGGCGGTCCGGTGCTCCCGTCGGCCCGGATCGAGAGCCTGACGCTGGTCCGCGGCAGGCTGGAGTTGCGCGTGCACCGCACGGTCTGCGTACCGGCGGGGACGCCGATCCACCACAGCGGCTGGGCAGTTGCCCTCCCGCCCGAGGCCGAGCTGTCAGGGGAGGCCGAGCTGCGGCTCGACGGCCCTGACGTGACAAGCCAGTTGCTCGGCCTGCACGGCTGGCAGACGCGACGCACGGTCCGCGCACCGCAGGGCACGGCCTACGGCCCCTGGGCCCTGGTCCCCGAACTCACCGCAACGGTAGGCGAGTCGGGTGCCGGCACGGTGTTCGTCGCGCTCGCCTCCCTCACGGGCGAACCGGCCCCGGCCGCCCTCGCCGGGCAGGCCGCCGCCGAGGCGGACGGTCTCGCGGTCACCGTCCGCTGGGCCGACGGAGCCCGCACGGTCGTCGACTTCGGCGCCCACGACACCCACGGCCCCGGCGGCCTCTCGGTGCGGGAGTCGGGGCCGTCATGACGCTTCGCCTGGGCCTGTGCTCCGTCACGCTGCGCCGTCTCGATGTGGCCGGCGTCCTCGCGGCCGCGGTGGACGCGGGCCTGGAGTGCGTCGAGTGGGGCGCCGACGTCCACGTACCGGCGGGCGAGGAGGCCGTGGCCGCCGACGTCCGCGCCGCCACCGAGGAAGCGGGGCTCACGGTCGCCTCGTACGGTTCGTACTACCGGGCCGGACACTCCGACCCCGGGGCCTTCGACGGCGTCCTGCGCTCGGCCGTGCTGCTCGGTGCGCCCCGTATCCGCGTCTGGGCGGGCGCGACGGGGACGGACGAGACGTCTCCCGACGCGCGGGCGGCCGTCGTCGGGGACACCCGTCGCGCGGCGGCGCTGGCGGCCGACGCGGGCGTCCGACTCGCCTACGAGTTCCACCGGAACACGCTCACGGACGGCGCCGACCGTGCGCTCCGGCTGCTGGACGAGATCGACCACCCCGGTGTCCGCACGTACTGGCAACCGCCGCTCGACGTGTCCGACGCGGACGCGCTCCGCGGCCTCGACGCCCTGATCGACCGCGTCGCCGCCGTGCACGCCTTCTCGTGGTGGCCCGGAACCACCCGCCGCCCGTTGTCCGCCCGCGGCGAGCTGTGGCGGTCGGCTCTGGCCCGCCTGCGCGCAGCCGGACGGCCGCTGGACGTCCTCCTGGAGTTCGTCCCGGACGACGACGAAAAGGCACTCGCCCGCGAGGTCCGGACCCTCCGATCCCTCCGGTCTCCCCGATCGCTTCGATAGATCGGATCTCTCCCGGTTCATTGACGTACATCACTCCCTTCCCTATGTTTCAGCGCGGGATTGCTCCGATGAATCGCTGAGCCTGCCTGGAGGCACCGTGTCCGTCCCCTCCGTGCCCGACCCGTCCAGACGTACTGTCCTCGTCACCGGATCCGCCCTGGGCGGCGCGCTGTTGGCCACCGGCCCGACGGCCACCCGGGCCGGCGCGGCCGACCGCGCCGAGACGGCCATCGCCCACGACGACCCCTGGCGGAGCGTCCTCGACGACGCCGACCTCGTCTGGCAGCGGATGCCGACGACCTGGTACGAGGGCCCGTTCCTCGGCAACGGCCTCCTCGGCTCCGGGATCTACGCGGAGCCCAGCGCCGCGCCGGGCACCGCGCCGACGGCCGTGCGCTTCAACGTCCAGCACTCCGAAGTACAGGACCACCGCCCCGAGTTCGGCTCCCTCTTCGGCCTGGCCCGGCTGCCGATCGGCTACTTCACCCTGGAGCCGGTGGGTGCGATCACCGGTCTGGACTGGCGACTCTCGCTGCACGACGCCGAGTTGACCGGCACGCTCACCACCGAGAAGGGCACCCTGTCGCTGCGCGCCCTGGTCCACAACGACCGCTCCCTCCTCGCCGTGGAGGTGACGCCGAGCGCGGGCGAGCGCGATTTCCGCTGGGTGTTCCACCCGGCGGACGCGATCAGTCCGCGAGCCGCGTTCAAGCCGCTGCCGGACGGCTACCGGGGCAACCCGCCCGCCCAGGTCGCCGACCACGGCGCGGTGACGGCCGCCGTTCAGCCGCTGCTGGCGGGCGGACAGCACGTCACCGCCTGGCGGGAGCGGACCAGGGGCCGGACGCGGACGCTCTACGCGCACGTCACCCACTCGTTCCCGCGGAGCACAGCCCTGGACCGAGCCCTGAAGGCGGTCCGCGCCGCTGCCCTGCTGCCCTACTCCGCCCTGGCCGTGAGCCACCGCGCCTGGTGGCACGCGTACTACCGCAAGAGCTTCCTTTCCGTCCCCGACGCCCGTATCCAGCGCTTCTACTGGATCCAGCTCTACAAGACCGCCTCCGCCGCCCGCCGCGACGCTCCGGTGATGGCGACGAGCGGCCCCTGGCTGGAACCCACGCCCTGGCCCAACACCTGGTGGAACCTCAACGCCCAGCTGGAGTACTGGCTCATCCACGGCTCCAACCATCTCGAACTCGACGCGATCACCCGGACGTTGAGCGAGTTCCGGAGCAACCTCGCGGCCGAGGTGCCGACGCCGTACCGCGCCGACTCGCTCGGCATCCCCCGCACCACCGACCCCCATCTCGTCAACGGCGCGGCCAGCGCCCTGATGGGGTACGGGGTCGGCATCCCCGGCCAGGACCCGCCGACCCCCGAAGTCGGCAATCTGACCTGGGCGTTGCACAACGTCTGGCTCAGCTACCGCCACACGATGGACCGGTCGATCCTGAGGGACGTCCTCTACCCCCTCCTCCGTGGGGCGATCAACTACTACCTGCACTTCCTGGAGCCCGGTCCGGACGGCAGACTGCATCTGCCCGCCACCTTCTCCCCCGAGTACGGCGGCGACTCACGCGACTGCAACTACGACCTGATGCTCCTGACCTGGGGCTGCCGCACGCTCCTCGAATCCGCGGAACTCCTCGGCGTCCGCGACCCGTTGGCCCCCCGGTGGCGTGAGGTGCTGGCGAAGCGCGCGCCCTATCCGACGGACGCGAACGGTTTCATGATCGGTGCGGACATCCCGTTCGCGAAGTCCCACCGCCACTACTCGCACCTGCTCGCCGTCTACCCGCTGTACGAGGTGACCGGCCGCACGCCTGACGAACGCGCCCTGATCGAGAGGTCGTTGGCGCACTGGGTGGGCTTCGAGGGGGCCCTCCAGGGCTACACGTTCACGGGCGCCGCCTCGATCTCCGCGCTGCTCGGCAAGGGCGAGGACGCGCTGCGGTACCTCGGCGAGCTCATGACCCGCTTCATCAAGCCCAACACCATGTACCAGGAGTCGGGCCCGGTCATCGAGACGCCCCTGTCGGCGGCCCAGTCCCTGCACGACATGGTCTGCCAGTCCTGGGGCGGCCTCATCAGGGTGTTCCCCGCGCTGCCGGCCGCCTGGACGGACCTCGCCGTGCACGACTTCCGCACGCAGGGCGCCTTCCTGCTGAGCGCCCGCCGCCGGGGCGGCGCCACCCGCTGGGTGCGGCTGGTCAGCGAGGCGGGCGCCGACTGCGTCGTACGGCACGGGATCCAGGGTCCGGTCGACGTGCGGGACGGGCGGGGCCGCTTCCTGCGGTGCTCCGACGCCGGCGACGGCGCGATCCATGTCCCCCTGCGCAAGGGCGAGTCGGCGCTGATCACCGCCGAGGGCGACCGGCCCGACCTGACCGTCGCGCCCGTACGCCCGAACGAGGACGCGCCCCGGTGGGGACTGCCCGGCAGCCGATCCGATCGGCGGGAGTCGTAGAGTGCCGCGCATGAAGGCCTTGATCGCCGCCGTCCGCGAGCAGGACGAAGCCGCCCGTTTCCTCGCCTGGCCAGGCGATTTCGACCTGGACCGAAGCGACCACGGAGAGGAGGTGCACCTCGCCTCGGGCGCCCGGCTGGAGGGCTTCGCGGGCGACGGCGCCGGGGGCACCTACTTCTTCTGCGGTGAGGGCGGCGAGGAACGTCCGATCCTGTTCGCCGACTCCGAAGGCGGCGCGTCGCTCATCGCCATGGGGCTGCCCGAACTCCTGCGGCTCCTGCTGGTGGTCCCGTGGTGGCGCGACTGCCGGACGTTCACCGCGCAGGAGAGCCAGGAACTCGCGGCCGAGTACCTGGCGGACATGCCGGACCTGGCGGCCCGACGCGACCGTGCCGCCGCGGCCCTCGGCCTGACCCTCCCCGGCGAGGCGGACGCCCTGGCCCGGCTGCGGGACGTGGCTGTCGCCGTCTGAGCGAAGTACATCCTCGTCTTCACCCCGCAGGACGAGCCCTACGCCCCCTGTTCACGAACTGACGTGCTGCGGAGATTGGCCGGAAACCGCTGCGCCCTCATCGGTCCGGACCATTGACCGTGCTCGGTCCGGCCGGGACTCTGTTCCACGCCCCTCAATCTGATGCATGAACCTTGTCCATGTATATGAACGAGAACGAGGTGAGTCAGTCATGAGCACATCCCGCAACGCATCACGCAGGACCCTGCTCGGCGCGGCGCTCGGCGGCGCGGCGGCGGCCACGGTCGGCGGCCTGCCCGGCACCGCGTACGCCGCCTCCTGGCAGCAGAAGTGGGCGCCGTCGGCGAGCAGCGCCGGCCTCGGCGCCTTCGAGACCGTCGAGGACGACCGCGCCGACTCCCACACATCGGGTCAGCCGCACATCTTCGCCACCGGGAACAACTGGCGCTTCAACATGCACATGGCCGACCGGGACACCTCCACCGACCGTCAGCGCCAGGAGGTCACCGGTCTGCGCAACGGCAGCGGCAGCAACTACCTCAAGTGGACCTCGGGTCAGACCTGGCGGGTCACGTACTCGATGTACATCCCCAGCTCCCTGAAGGCGACCACCACCTTCACGCACATCATGCAGATGAAGCAGCCCGGCACCGGCACCTCGCCGATCGTCGTGCAGTCGCTGCGCCGGGTGAACGGGGTGCAGACCATCGAGCTCAAGCTGTTCGAACAGGACATCCTCGTGGGCCGCACCGACCTGGCTCCCCTGCACGACAAATGGACCGACGTCGACTTCCAGATCAAGGTCGGCGACGGCTCGGCCGGCTCGGTGCGCTGGATCCTCAAGAGCGGCTCGACCACCGTCGTCGACGCCTCGAAGACCGGTGTCGACACCTTCCTCGCCGACCGGGTGCGCCCGAAGTGGGGCATCTACCGCTCCCTCGGCGACACCTCCGGGTCCTTGCAGGACTGCTACCTCCTGCTCACCAACCTGCGCGGCTACCAGCTCGTCTGAGGAGCCGGGACCGCGGACGGCCTCCCCGGCAGGCCTTCGGGGGAATCCGCGGCCGTCCGCGTGGGCGGCCGGGCCGCGGGTGGAACGAAGAGGGGCATGTCCCCCCACTCCGACCCGCCCGCGTCACCGCCCGGCCGGACCGGCGGTACGCAGACCGGCGGTACGCAGACCGGCCGTACGCAGGCCCGCGTGCCGCGCACGCTGCGGAGCGCCGCCGCGTACGCCTGGCGCATCCTCGTCGTCGGCGTCGTCGTGCAGGCCGCCTTCTCCGTACTGGGACAGTTCCATCGCATCGCCGTCGCCGTCTTCCTCGGTCTCGTCGTCACGGCCGTGCTGAAGCCCCTGGCCGACCTCCTCTCCCGTGTCCTGCCACGGGCGCTCGCGGTCGCGGTCTCGGTCGCCGCCGGCATCGTCCTCGTCCTCGGCGGCCTGGCCCTGGTGGGCGAGACCGTCGCCGGACAGCGGACCGGACTCGAGCGGGAGTTCGTCTCGGGCTTCGACCGGATCGAGCACCGGCTGGAGGAGCCGCCCTTCCGGCTGGAGCCGGGTGCGCTGGACGACGTCCAGTCCCGCATCGGCAGACTGCTCTCCAGCCACCGCTCCACCGTCATCAGCACCGCGCTCAGCGGCGCCGGCCGGCTCCTCGAGGTGCTGACCGTCCTCGCCCTCGCCTTGTTCTGCGCGGTCTTCTTCACCCACTCGGGCGACCGGCAGTGGCACTGGTTCTGCGAGCAGCTTCCGCCGCCGGCCCAGAGCCGGGTGGCCGTCGCGGGCCGGACCGCCTGGCGGACCTTCACCGGCTACACCCACGGCATCCTTCTGGTCGCCGCCATCAACGCGGTCCTCGTCGGGATCGCGCTGTCCCTGCTGGGCGTCCCGCTCGCGGTGCCGCTGGCGCTCCTGGAATTCACGGCCGCGTTCATCCCGCTGATCGGCTCGCCCATCGCCCTGTCGGTCGCGGCCGTCGTCGCCCTCGCGTCGAAGGGGGCGCTCACCGCCGCGGTGGTCGTGGCGCTGATCGTGATCATCGGTCAGATCGAGGGCCATCTGCTGCACCCGATCGTGATGAGCTGGGCCGTCCGGCTGCATCCGGTGGTGGTCGCCCTGTCGGTGACGGGCGGAGCGGTCGCGGCGGGCGTGATCGGGGCGGTCGTGGCCGTGCCCCTCGTCGCCGTGGTGTGGTCCGTCCGCCAGGCGCTGCGGCATCAGGACCGGACGGCGACGACCACGGATCCCGATCCCTCGGCCGGATAGTCGTGTGCGCGATGTCCGCCCCCGCTGCGGGACGTCCGCCCCCGCGTCGAAGCCCTCGATGTCGTCGGCGTCGAGTCGGCGCTCAGGTCTGGCCGCCCGCCGCCCCGTCCTCCGGGTCCGTCGCCGAAGCGGCCGGGGCTGCCGCGATACGGCGGTAGGCGGCGCGGGCGTCGAGGATCCGGGCCAGCGCCGTGCCGACGAGGGCCGCGGCGCACAGGCAGCTCAGCCAGAACGCGTCCCGGTCGCCGGCCCAGGTGAGGGTCCCGGCGGGTGGGACGGCGAACCCGTTGAGCATCAGCCAGCACAGGACGGCCGTGCCGGGCGCCGCGGTGAAACGGGCGCACAGGCCCAGTAAGGCCGCCAGCAGAGACAGCGCCGCCAGCGCGAACCCCGGCCGGTCCGTGCCCAGCAGCAAGTTGTGCAACGCCACCAGGATCAGGGCACCGCCGAAGGCCGTGCCCCACACCAGCGGGGTGGCGACCGGCTGCGGCACGGGCCGGGTACCCGGCCTCAGCGACACCCACTCGATCATGTTCCACGCCTCCTTCCGTTCCCCCGTGCCTGTGGACGTCGATCTCGGCAGATCGTGTCCAGTGTCGCCAACCGCACCGCTTTCGCGCGGCCGTTCTTCAACACGGGGTGGAGGCAGGCACGTTCCCGACGTCATCGATCATCGCGAAGAAGGGTGTCAAGACGGGTGTCGCCCACGCCTCGACGTCGACGACACCCATCGTGCCTACTTGATGTAGACGAGCCCGTCGGTGGTGACGGTCGGGCGGCCCGAGGTGCCCACGACGACGATCTTGACGGTGTGCTTCGCGCTGGTGGACCAGGTCTTCGTCCAGACCGCCTGCCGGTAGAGGGTGGTGGAGGACTTCAGGTCGACGGTCGCGACCTTGGCGCCGTCGACGTAGACGTACGCCTGGCCCGAGGTGGCGGCGCGGGAGACCACCCAGGCGGCGGAGCGGCCGGTGAAGGTCCAGGTGAGACTCGCGCCCTCGGTGGCGCTGGAGTACGACTTGCCGCCCAGGTAACTGGTCGAGGAGCGGGCGGTCCAGGCGCCGGACCTGGTCGCGGACGTCTCCTGGAGGATCGCCGGGGTGTAGGAGGCCGAGGAGGCACGGGAGTTGCCGGCGTAGTCGTAGGCCTGCATCGACCAGATGGCGGCGGCGCCGGGCTTGGCGGTGCGGCTGGAAGTGGTGACGGTCGGGCCGAAGGTGGCCGTGGCGGGGGCCAGCAGCCTCACCTCCCGCAGGGCCTTGTCGTCGACGGCCTTCCAGCCGAGGGTGACCGGGACGGCCGTGGCGGTGACGGCGCCGGTGCGCAGGGACAGCTTCGGGGCGGTCGTGAAGGTCGGGGCGGCGGTGTCGGCCACCACGGTCAACGCGGCGCTGGTCGTCGTCTTTCCGGACTGGTGGACGGCCCGTACGGCGACGGTGTGGCTGCCCGCGGCCAGGGTCGCGCTCGCCGAGGTGGCGGTGCCGGCGGCGGTGGCCGCGGTCTTGCCGTCGACCAGCAGCTCGGTCCTGGAGATGAGTGTGCCGGGCGTGGTGGTCGACCAGCGCACGGTGACGGCGCCCTTGGTGTAGTACGTCGAGCCGGACAGGGTCGCGCCGCTCACCGAGGCGACCTTCAGTCCCTGCACCGGGCCGGCCGCCCAGGCGCGGATGGTCGGCAGCTGGTCGTAGAGCAGGCCGCCGGGGCACAGGGTGTTGTAGCCGTCCCGGTGTCCGGAAATGCGCTGGAACGTGTACTTGGCGCCCGCGGTGAAGGCGGTGCCGGACAGGTTCTTCTGGGTGGCGCCCGCGGTGAGCTGGACGGTCCCGGCCGGGTCGGCGCCGTACTGGCCCAGCTTCCAGGCCGCCAGGCGGGCCACGGAGGCGAGGGCGGCGCTTGAGGCGCTGGTGGTGGTGTAGTCGCCGAGCACCGCGACGCCCGCGGACTCCCGGTTCCATCCGTAGGTGTGGGCGCCGAACACCGGCAGGTCGACGCCGCCCTTGCGGCCTTCGAAGATCGTGCCGCACTTGTCGACCAGGAAGTTGTAGCCCATGTCCTTCCAGCCGCTGACCTGCACGTGGTAGGCGTAGATGGCGCGCACGATCGACGCCGAGTCGGCGGCGCAGGAGTAGTCGTTGGCGCCGTCGGTGTGATGGACGAAGACGGCCTTGACGTCCGCGTTGTACTCCGGCGCCTCGGGGCTGATCGACTCGTCCGCGCCCCAGCCGGCCCGCGAGGTGATCGGCGGTTCGGGCACGGTGGACTTCGGCGGGACCGGCACGGTGGCCGTCGGGCTCGGGGTCGGGGTCGGTGTCGTGCTCGGCGTGGCGGACGGGGATCCCGAGTCCGTCGGCGTGGCCGAGGTCGTGGTGTCGGTCGGCTCCGCGGACGCGGTGGTCTGACTGTCCGTCGGGGTCGCTGTGGCGCTGTCGGTCGGAGCGGCGGAGTCGGTGGACTCGGCCGGCTCGGTGGCGGAGGTGTCGGTGGGGTCGGGGGTCTCGTCGGCGACGAACGCGGCCGGCTCGGTCGCGTCGCCGCCCGCCTTGGTCTCGGCGGCGGTCACCACGCCGGGATCGACCAGGTTGACCTCCATGCCCTGGGGCAGCGACGTGCTGGTGGTGCCGTCCTTGCGGACGACCTGTACCTGCACGCCGTCCGAGGGGCCGACCCACAGCGGCTCCGACGAGCCGCGCACCCCGGGCTCCGGACGGTCCAGCGGGTCGACGTCCACGTCCAGTTCGTGCCAGGCGCTCCATGCGCCGCTCGCCAGGCTGCGGGTGCGCACCTGCGCCGTGCCGTCGAGCCGCTTGGCGGCGCCCGTCCAGGAGACGCCGAGCATCGAGAACTGCGCGGTGCCCGTGCGCGCCAGCTCCCGCCGGTCGCCCGCGGTGCCCTTCAGTCCCATGTCGTACACCTTCACCGGCCGCTTGGACCGGCCGGAGGCCCCGGAATGGTCGGAGGGGCCGGCGACCGCGTAGGTCACCACACCGCCACCGCCCAGGACCACCGCGCCCAGCGTCAGCCATGCGCGCCGTTTCAGACTCAACGGTCTGTACGCGCGCGACGAACGACGACTCACGACGAATACCCCCAAAGAAGGCCGTGAAGGCCACAGAAGACAAGTCACTCGGGGCACACCCGTCACGCGGGCCGCCCACCGAGCACAGCGCTCCAGGCCTGAAGATCATCACAGCGGAAGCTGCCCGCGTGACGCAGATCACCGAAACGGTCGGGGGCTACAGGTTTCGCCCGGATCAGGCCTGTGGTTTCCGCCAGATCCTGATCTCGGTCGCCGGAAGTCGCTCCGCGAAGCCGCTCTCGGGTGCTGCCGCCTTCAGCAGCAGCGCGCGCAGTTCCCGCTCGAAGTCCGCCAGCCGGTCGCCGAACAGGTGCGGCGCGGAGTCGGATCGGGAGAACGCCCACGCGACGATCTCGTCCGCAGTGCGGTCGACGACGTCCCCGGCGGGCACCACGTGCCGCTCGACGGGCCCGAATCCCGCCCGGGAGATGACGAGGTCCTCCCGGTCCGGCGTGCCGTGCACGAGGGCGCCCTGCCCCGCTCTGCGCACCGGGCCCAGGTGACGGCGCACCAGATCGCGGATCCGGTCGTACGGGGGCTCGGGCGAGGGCAGCGGCCTCGGGTCGGCGGGCGCGTCCTTGAGGTCGCTGACGTGGACGAACGCGCCGCCCGGCGCCAGCATCTCCCGCACGGTGGCCGCGACCCGATCGCGATCCGTCCAGTGGAAGGACTGGGCGAACACCACGGCACTGAACTCGCCCAGCCCCGCCGGCAGGTCCTCGGCGCGGGCGGCCACCCACCGGGCGTTGGTCACCCCGCGCCGTGCGGCCTGTCGCTCGGCCTCGGCCAGCATGTCCTCGTCCGGGTCGACGCCGACCGCCTCGGCGACGAACCGCGCCATCGGGAGCAGCACGATGCCCGGGCCGCAGCCGACGTCGAGGAGTCTGCCCCGGCCGTCCAGTCCGAGGGCAGTCGCCAGCGTCTCGGCGAAGCGCGGGGCGTAGGGGAGCCGACCGCGCTCGTAATAGGCCGCGCTGCCCCGGAACAGGGTGCGGTCCCACTCCCATCCGTCAGGCATCTCAGTTCCACTCCACGAGTCGGCCCGGTCGCCGACGGTTTCGAGCCCTTGGTGAACCCGTACGCTCCCGGCTCTGGCCCCGGCGACCTACCCGGCGGTATACAAGCCCCGTCGAACGGTACAACAGGCGTACGTGACGGCGTCGTCGGTCGGGCGTCGGTCCAAGGGGGAGGAACGCGATGCAGAGCAACGTGGGCACGGGGAGCCGGGGCAACCGTCGCCGAAAGAGCGTCACCCTCCTGGCGGCGCTGGGGGGTTGCGCGCTCGTCGCCGCTTCGGCGGTGCCCGCCGCGGCGCACGGCGGGGGCCGTGGCGGCCAGTACGTCGCGCTCGGCGACTCCTACACGTCCGGACCCTTCATCCCCAAGCAGGTCGACGCCAACTGCGCGCGCTCCGACCACAATTACCCGTCGATCGTGGCCGGGCGGATACGGGTGAGCCAGTTCAAGGACGTCAGCTGCGGCGGGGCGACGACCGAGCAGATGTGGAAGCCGCAGGGGACCAACGGCCCCCAGCTCGACGCGGTGGGCCGCAACAGCGACATCGTGACCGTGCAGATCGGCGGCAACGACATCGGCTTCGGCGCCATCATCGGCACCTGCGTGCAGCTGGCCCCGACGGACCCGACCGGCAATCCGTGCCAGCGCCACTACGGCGCCTCCGGCGTCGACGAGCTCAGCGTCACCATCGCCAAGACCGCGCCCAAGATCGCGCGGGTGCTGGAGGCGGTGCACGACCGGGCCCCGCACGCCCGGGTGCTGCTCGTCGGCTATCCGGACCTGCTGCCCGACGACGGCAGCAGTTGTGCGCCGTCGGTGCCGTTCGCGACGCGGGACTTCCCCTACCTCCGGGACACCGGCAAGCGTCTCAACCTGATGCTCCGTCTGGTGGCCCGCTGGAACCACGCGGAGTATGTCGACACCTACGGTCCGACCATCGGCCACGACATGTGCAAGTCCCCGGCGGTGCGCTGGATCGAGCCGTTGCAGCCCGCCTCGCCGGCCGCTCCCGCGCACCCCAACGCCAAGGGCGAGGAGGCCATGGCGGGTGCGGTGCTGAAGCGCCTCACCCACGGGCGCGGCGGCCGCTGACCGTCCGGCTTCAGTGGACGACGCCGGCGAGGTTCGGCACCACACGGGTCAGCCGTAGTACGCCCCAGAGGATGAGGAGCACGCCGGTCGCCTCGGGCAGCAGCCACCAGCCCGTGCGGATCTGCTCGTCGAACAGCGCGACGCCCAGCAGGAGGCTCACCGCCGCGTCGCCGATGGTCAGCGCGGGCTGCGAGGCGGCCAGGGGGCCGGCCTGCAGCGCGTTCTCCAGCAGGAGGAGTGACGCGACTCCGGTGATCGCGAAGCCGTAGGTCTGCCAGGTGGTGAGAAAGGCGGGCAGGCCGTCGTCGGCGAGGCGGTCTGTCGCCGACTTCAGGAGAGCCGCCGTCAGGGCGTTGCCGACCGCCGCGGCCGACGCCAGCGCGGCGGCCCGGAACAACGGCGAGGACGCGGAGCACGCGAGGAGAACCGCCCCGGCCATCGCCGCCGAGCCGATGACCAGCACCGGGATCCACCGGTCCATGCCGGCCTGCAGCCGGTTGCCGGAGGGGGCCGCCGCGGCCAGGAGCAGGGCCAGTCCGGCCACCACTCCCCCGACCGCCCACCAGGCGTCGGCGGACAGCCGACGGTGCAGCAGGGGCACCGCCACCAGCAGGGCGAACGGAAGTTCGAGGATGAACACGGGCTGGACCAGCGCCATCGGTCCGTTGATCAGGGCCAGGGCCTGGAACAGCGCGGCGCCCATCACGCCGGCGATGCCGATCGCCCAGGCCGGCCGCCGCGCGAGGGCGAGCAGCAGCCGCACTCCGCCGCCCCGCGCCACCGTGGCCGCGGCCTTGCGCTGAAAGGCCGTGCCCACCGCGTTGCTGGCGGCGCCCAGGACGGCGAAGAGCAGGGCGAGCACGATCATGACTCCACCATGCCTCGCTTTCGCCGCGCCCTCAGCCTGAGCATGCGCCGCCCGGGCAGGCGATCAGGGACAGTCGAGCGCCGTGAGGTCCACCGCGTCGGCCATCGCCTGCATCCCCTTGTCGTTGGGGTGCAGATGGTCGCCGCCGTCGAAGAAGGGCAGGATCCGCTGCGGGTTGTAGGGGCTGCGCAGGATGCGGTCGAAGTCGGTGACGGCGTCGAACTCGCCGCTGGTGCGGATGAACGCGTTGACTTCCTGGCGTACGGTCTCGGCGGCCGGATCCCATTCCGACCAGCCCTCGAAGGGGGCGACCGTGGCGCCGACGACACACTTGCCCGCCGCGTGCACCCGGCGGAGGATCTCCCGGTAGCCGGCGATCAGCTCCTGGGCCGTCACTTCGGTGTGGGCCTTGATGTCGTTCACGCCCTCGAAGAGGAACACCGTGCGCACGCCCGGATGGGACAGCACGTCCCGCTCCAGGCGGTTCAGCGCGCTCTGGCCGGCTCCGTCGGCGAGGACCTTGTTGCCGGAGATCCCCTCGTTCGCCACCCCCTTGACCGCGGTGTTCGCCTGTTGCAGACGGCGGGCCAGGTAGTCGGGCCAGCGGCGGGCGAGGTCGGACGTGGACTGCCAGCCGTCCGTGATGGAGTCGCCGAGCGCGACCACCGCGCCCGTCGACGCGTTCGCGCGCACGGAGACGGCGTCGAGGTAGAACCACGAACCGGTCGTCGCGCCCCACCGATCGGCGCTCTCCTCGGCCGTGTGGTCGCCCTGGGCGAGGTACGACGTCTGCATGGCCATGCCGTGACCGCTCGCCGGGCCCGCCGCGTCCGGTGAGTGCAGGCTGACCGCCAGGTCGGTCGCGGCGGGCAGTCGGCCGGACAGCGGGTCGCTCAGCGCCGTGCCGCCGGCGGGGATCGTGACGGAGTCCGCGCCGCCGAAGCGCAGCCGCCGGTTGCTCCCGGGCACCAGTGCCGCGCCCTGCTGCCGCACTCCCGCGTAGACGCTGTCGAAGGTGACCGGACGGTCGCCGAAGGCGTTGGTCAGCCGGATCCGCAGGTCGCTGCCTCCGACGCTGGTGCGCACGACGAGCCGGTAGCCGCGGTCGGCGACGCCCTCCCCCACCCGGTCGGCGGACGCGCCCCAGGTGATGACGTCGTGCCGGGGCTCGGCCGCATGCGCCGGAGCCCCCTGAAGCACGGCGCCGGCGAACAAGGTGACGACGAACAGGGCGGCGACGAGCAGCCGCGCCGGGGAACGACCGGCCAGGGAGCGGCGGGCCGGGAAGCGGCGGGCCGTCATCGGGTGAAGCCCTTCAGCGTGACGGACCGCCCCGGCCGCACGTCCACCGTGCGGGAGGCTCCGGCGTACGTCACCGTCGTGGTCCGGCCGCCGACGCTGCGCAGCCGAAGCGAAGTGGGTATGCCGTCGCGCCAGCGCAGGTCGGCGACGAAACCGCCGCGGGCGGGCAGGCCGGTGACATGTCCGGCGGCGGCCCAGGCGTCGGGCAGGGCGGGCAGGAGTTCCAGGTGGCCGGGGCGGGAGTGGAGGAGCATCTCGGTCATCGCGGCGGGCGTGCCGAAGTTGGCGTCGATCTGGAAGATGCCCCGGCCCTGTTCGACCTCGTAGATGTCGAACAGGTTGAAGGCGGTGCCGTTGCCGCCGCCGGTCGACGGGCGCAGGTTGGTCACGACGAGTTCGTAGGCGTTCTCCGCGTTCTTCAGGCGGGCCCAGCACAGGGCGCGCCAGGCGTTCGCCCAGCCGAAGCTGTTCATGCCGCGCGCGGCGAGGAGGGCGGTGGCGCCGTCGACGATGTCCTTCGGGGTGGATCCGTCGGGGCGGATGCGGTCGCCGGGGAAGAGGCCGACCAGCGGGGAGAGATGGCGGTGGGTGGTCTCGCCGAGGTTGTCGGGGGACATCCACTCCTCCAGCCAGCCGGTCTCGGGGCTCACCTCCGGCAGGTGCAGCCGCTTGCGCAGGCCGGCGATCGTGTCGGCGTAGGCCGCGTCCTCGCCCAGTTCCGCGGCGGCCTCGCCGTAGTGGCCGAACAGCTCCCACACCAGTTCCTGGGCGTAGGTGATGCCCTGGGCGTCGAGCGGGCCGTGTTCGGGCGACCAGTCGCTGTCGGCGACGAGGACCTCTCGTCCGGAGCCGGGGAGGGTCGTCGGCAGCAGCCGCGCCTCCCAGAACTCGCAGGCGCCCTTCAACAGCGGGTAGATCCTGGCCAGATGGGTGCGCGAGCGGGTGAACTCGTAGTGTTCCCAGAGGGTGTTGGCCAGCCAGGCGTTGCCTGCGGGGTGCCACCACCAGCCCATGCCGCCGTGCGGGTTGGTGGAGATCGCGACGGTCCAACCGGCGTTCTTGCCGGTGGAGTTGCGATAGCGGTTGCGGGGATCGTTGAACAGGGAGCGCGTGAGTGCGGTCCAGGAGGGCAGTTGGGCGAGGCAGTAGTCGGTGAGGGCGTCGAAGCACTGGGACAGGCCCGTGCGGTCGGCCATCCAGTAGTTCATCTGGAGGTTGATGTCGGTGTGGTAATCGCCCATCCAGTCCGGGTCGTTGCCGTCGAGCCACAGTCCCTGGAGGTTGAGCGGGAGGCTGCCACGGGATCCGGAGATCATCAGATAGCGGCCGAACTGGAGGTAGGAGGCTTCGAGTTCGGGGTCGGGCGTCTTGTCGCGGGCGCGTGCGGTGAGGCGTTGCCAGGTGTCCAGGGAGCGCTGCTCGGCGGTCGACTCGCCGAGCGAGAGGTCGATTCGGCCGTAGAGGGCCCGGTAGTCGGCGACATGGGTGCGCAGCAGTGTGTCTGCGGGGTGGGCGGCGGCCGCGCGCACCTTCGTCCGGGCCAGTTTCTGAGGATCGAGGGACGGGTCGCGGTATTTCGCCTCGGCGTCGGGTGCGTAGTTCGTGCCGCCGCTCACCACCACCGTGAGGTCGGTGCAGCCCGTGAAGTCGATCCGGGCGCCGTGCACCCGGACCCGGCCGCCGCCGCCGTGCGCCGTGACGGCGGCCCCGTAGCGCAGGCCGTTCGGCAGGGCCGCGCCGAACGACTCCGCACCGGTGTCAGTCTCGCCGTGGGTGCCGTCCAGGGTCACGGATCCGGTGTAGCGGCCGCCACCGCTCTGGGTGAAGTGCAGGACGATCACGTCGTCGGGGCGGCTGGCGAAGAGCCGGCGCCGGTACGTCACCCCGGAGCGCACGTAGGTCGTCGTGAGCACGGCCTGGGAGAGGTCGAGGGTGCGGCGGTAGTCGTTGACGGCGGACAGGTCGTGGTCGGGGAGGTCCACGGTGAGGCGGGCGAGCAGGGTGAAGGAGCCGAAGTCGGCGCGGCCGTAAGGGAATTGGCCGTCGGCGTCCAGAGTGTCGTTGAGGCCGCCGGTCCACATGGCGGCGTCGGTGATGAGCAGGAGTTCGCGGCCCGGGTCGTTGCTCGCGAGGGCGCCGAGGCGGCCGTTGCCGACGGGCAGGCCCTGTTCGATCATGGAGTGGTCGTCGGCGGGGGCCTGCCACCACAGCCGGTGGCGCGGGTCGCTCCCCAACACTGTTGACGCGGACGGCCGTTGAGGTGCCGCGGTGGCGGTGAAGGTCGGGAGTGCGGCCAGGGCTCCGGTCGTCGCGGCGAGGGAGAGCAGGGTTCTTCTGCTGGGGCGGGGATTCATGACGGCTCCAGAAGTCTGAGAAGGGGCCCGGCGGCCGGCGCCGGGCCCCGAAGCGTTCAGGAGGACTTCGGTACGTCGATCCGGTCGATGTCCGGCGCGTAGCCCGAACCGCTGTCGAAGGTGATCGTGTTGGCGCCGGCCTTCAGCGTCACGGGCACGTGGACGATCGACACGGTCCCCCAGTCGCCGGTGGACGGGAACTTGTGGCGGGTGGCCCCGCCGCCGTTCGCCGAGACCTCCACCGAGCGGGCGTCGCCGCTGATGTAGGCGACCTTGACCTGATAGGTACCGGCCCTGCCGACCACGACGTCGTTCACGGTGAGCTTGCCGCCGAGGTAGAGGTTGCCGACCTTCTTGCCGTCGGAGCAGGCCGAACAGTCGGCGACGGAGGCGTTCCCGGCGAGGGTGTTCGCCGTGGCCTCGGCTTCGTGGCCGGTGTACGTCAGCGTGGTGCCGCGCGGGGCGACGGTGAACAGGCGGGAGCCGTGGGCGGGCAGCGCCTGGGTGATCCCGCTCTTGTGGGCGCCGAGGTTCTCGTGGTTCCACAGGTCGCGGACGGCCGCCTTGCCGGTGAAGCCGAGCGTCGTCCAGTCGGCGCTCACCGAGACGGGCGCGTCGGCCAGGTTGAACAGGGCGACGGTGTACGTGCCGTCGCGATTCTTCGCGGCCCACACCTGCTGGGGGTCGGACGGGGTGACCGGGTGCGCGGGCGGCGTGTCGCCCTGGTTGACGGCGATGACCTCGCGGTTGGTCAGCAGGGACAGGCCGTAGGAGTCCAGGCGGGTGAGGTCGTCGCCGGTGTAGAGCGGGGACTTGGCGATGGCCCAGAGGGTGGCGTAGGTCTGCCGCTCGGCCTTGGTCAGGCCGTCCATCGCGCCGTTGCCGACATCGAGGGAGTCGAGGTCGTTCCAGCCGCCGGAGCCGGCGTGCCGGGTCCAGGCCGGGGTGTCGTCGAAGCGGTCGTCGACGGAGTTCTCCCAGGAGACCAGGGTGTTGCAGTAGCACTCGACGTCGGTGTCGATGCGCCAGCCGTCGGTGTACTTCTGCCAGTCGGCGGCGTGTCCGATGTCGAGTGACCAGGACGCCTCCAGGTGGATCGGGCGGCCGGTCGCGGCGATCGCCTTCTGCCAGGCGGCGACGTCGGCGATGTTGTCGTAGTTGTCGCCGCTCTTGAACGAGCCGGGTCCGACGCCGTCGAGCTTGAGGAAGTCGTAGCCCCAGTCGGCGAACATCCGCGCCTGGGAGTCGATGTACTTCTGCGCGCAGGGGTCGGAGAAGTCGATCTTGTAGGCGCTGTCCCAGCCGTTGGTGGTGCGCAGGTCGGGGTGCACGATGTCGGCGGTGGTGCAGCCGTCGGCGTTCCAGATCGGGGCCTTGCCGTCGGCGTACGCCTCCTTCTCCAGGCCGACGGGCAGGTAGATGCCGGCCTTGAGGCCCTTGGCGTGCACGTGGTCGGCGACCGCCTTCATGCCCCGGGGGAAGCGCTGCGGGTCGGCCTTCTGACGGGCGTACTGGTCGAACTCCGGCTTCCAGGCCTTGTCGCGCCACCAGCCGGCGTCGATGTTGACGTATTCGTAGCCGTACTTCTTCAGCTTCGCGGCGAGGGCGTCGGCCTGCTTGAGCACGTTCGCCTCGGTCAAGTAGCTGTAGTCGCCGTCGGGGTTCAGACCCGGGTACTTGGAGGACTGCATGCTCCAGCTCGACCAGCCCATGTAGGGCTTCGCGGCAGCCACCGGCCGGATCGTCTCGGCCTGGGCCGCGGGGGCGACGGTCGCGGTGCCGACGGCGAGCGCCAGGACGACCACGGCTCTGACGGTGCTGACGGTTCGGACGGCTCTCAGGGCGCGTGCGGGCAGGGCGGAGTGCGAGGGTGACCGCATGGGTCGTACCTCCTGGGGGGGGTGGGGGTGACGGTGGGGGTTGTGGGGGTCAGACGGGGTCGGTGATGAAGGACTGGATGGCGGTGGCCGCGGCCCCCCGCGCCCACTCCTCGAAGGGCAGCGGGCGGGTCTGGACGTCGCACTGCGCGGCCGAGCCGAACGCGGCCGCGGCGAAGGCGCTGCGGATCTGCTCGGCGAACAGGTCGTAGGCGGCGAGGCCCTCGCCGGAGATGACCACCCGCTCCGGGCCGAGCAGGTTGGCGACGGTGGCGATGCCGCGGCCGATCGCCTCCCCCGCCCTGGCGTACGCCTCGCGCGCCTCGGGGTCGCCGCCGCGGGCGAGTTCGACGGCTTCGGCGGCGCCGGTGACCTCGACGCCGGTCCGCTCGCGGATCCGGGCGAGGATCGCCGGGTCCGCGGCGACGGCCTCGACACAGCCGCGGTTGCCGCAGTGGCACAGCGGCCCGTTCGGGTCGACGGTGACATGGCCGATCTCTCCGGCCACGCCGTGCGCCCCGGCGACCACCCGGCCGTGGACCACGAGACCGCAGCCGATGCCCGCGCCGACGGTCACCACGGCGAAGTCCGACAGGCCCACCCCGGCGCCGAACCACTGCTCGGCGACGGTGAGGGCCCGTACGTCGTTGTCGACGGTGACCGGCAGGCCGGTGACGGTGGAGGCGAGTTCGGCGAGCGGCACCTCGCGCCACTCCAGGAACGGCGAGTAGCGGACCACGCCCTCGGCCCGGTCCACGTCGCCCGCGGCGGCGATGCCGAGTCCCATGACGCGCACGCCGTAGTCGTCCGCCTCGGTCAGCAGTTCCCGGACGACCTCTGCGGCCGAGGCCAGGACGGCTTTCGGAGCACGGTCGGCGAGCGGCACGTGCCGGGCGAGCAGGATCCGGCAGCGCAGGTCCGTGAGCACGCCGAAGATCTCGTCGCCGGTGAGCTTGAGCCCGAGGAACAGGGCGCGGCCGCCGTCGACGCGCACCAGGTTCGCGGGCCGTCCGAGCGCGGGAGGCGCGTCCGGGTCCGCGTCCTCCACCAGGTATCCCGACTCGATCAGGGGCCGGACCGCCTTCGTGACGGCCGCCGCGGACAGACCGGCCCGACGAGCCAGTTCGAGCCGGGTGAGCGGCCCCTGGGACAGCGCGGTGGTGAAGATCTGCGAAGCGGCCGGCGTCCCGGCGGGGAACCTCTCGGCAAAGTGCGAGCGGGAGAGCGAGGGCATGGCCGGGAACTTATGGCCCTTATTTTCCGCTGTCAATGAAAGAAGCAGGAATTATCCGAGGAGCGACTGTGAGACCTGACTGCCTCTCAAAGGTGCTCAAGCCACGGAGAGTCGTCGTGCAATCGAAGGCTCGGGACGCCGGACCCGGTAGGTCGTCTTCGCCGGGTCCGTGACCGGCTCACCCAGGGTGATCCGGCCGGCCCGGTACAACTCGTCGCACTCGGCGGCGGACAGCGCGACATAGCAGCCTCCCCGGCCGCCGACGGCGTCCAACGGCCGCCAGTAGCCGTACACCCGCCGTCCACCGGCATGCTCGGTGACGAACACGGGCGTGCGCGGGTCGGAGACGATGCGCAGAACGTCGAGTGCCTGTGGCGAAGTCGATCTCACCCGCGCATCCTTCAGCACGGCACTGACAACGGGCCTCAGAGCCTGCGGGGGCGCATCCCCATGGGCGCGCTCAGCCGAAGAACCCCCGCGGCGCGGGCAGGCCGGGAGTGAAGGAGGACGGGGCGCTCATGACGC
Organism: Streptomyces sp. NPDC050263; assembly: GCF_040655955.1. NCBI lineage: Bacteria > Bacillati > Actinomycetota > Actinomycetes > Kitasatosporales > Streptomycetaceae > Streptomyces > Streptomyces sp. NPDC050263. Next base: position 27,251 of record NZ_JBFAKW010000057.1, read on the forward strand.
GGTCCAGGTCTCGCTTGATCCGCTCGGCCTCGCCGCGCACCTGGGCGGGGATGTCACCGCGTTCGGTGATGAGGCGGTGGTAGATCGGGGTGTCGTCGAAGACGGGGGTCACCGAGGTGGCTCTGCTTTCGTGGACGGTCGGGCGGGCCGACACGGCAGGACTTGCTTCGGACACGGCCGACGATCCGACGGGACGAATCGGCGCTTCCGTGACGCCGCTTGACGATTCGACAGCTCGATCGTGGCGACGACACCATCGTATTGTCCCTGATGCGGCGTGGTGCGGGTGACCAGGGGGCGCAGGGAAGCACGGGGCGGCCGGCCGGGACCGCGCCGGGCGCTACCACGACAGGGGGCCGTCGGCCGCGCAGGCCTGGCCGGCGAGTCCCTCGCGGACCGGTTCGGGGCGCAGGAGTTGGGCGAGGATCGCCACGGTGGCGCGGTGCCAGTCGCCGCCTCGCCGGAGCATCGCGTGATCGCCCCGACGGACGAGGACGAGACCGGCCTGCGCCGCCGTCCCCCGCGCCCGTCGGACGTAGTCCGCGGACTCCCCGGGATCGGTGACCCGGTCGCGGTCTCCGTGCAGGACGACGATCCGCGTGCCGCCGAGATGCGCCACGGGTTCGTCGGGCGGGCACCACGGGGCCAGCGCGAGCACTGCGCGCACGGCGGGGTCGGCCGCCGCCCGCAGCGCCGCTCGGCCGCCCATGGAGTGCCCGACCAGCGTCACGGGCACCTCGCCGGCCAGCCGTCGCAGCTCGTCGAGCGCCCGTGCGGTGTCGTGCACCGGGTCCGCCGTCGCGTTCCAGCCGCGATAGCGGTACCGCACCTCGGCGACGAGCACGTCCTGACGGTCCGTCGCGGCGACGGCCGCCCGAACGACGGGACGCATGCGCAGGGCGGCCGGATGCCAGGCCCGCGACGGCTGCCGGCCGTGTTCGCGGCCGCCGTGCAGGACCACGACCGCGGCGCCCGGTGCGGCCGTCGGCCGGTGCCGCACCACCAGCGCGGTTCCGGCCGCCTCGACGGCTCCTCGTTCGTGCAACTCCCCCGCCGCCTCTCTCACCTGGCCGTGTCCGTGTAGCGGCGGACAATGGGCTCCAGGTAGTCCACGTGCGGACCCGCCAGCCCGGCCAGCTCGGCCGGGGAGCTCACCAGGGTAATGCGGTCCAGTTCCGGGGTGCGCCCCGCGTTCCGTTCGGCGGCCGTCATGGCCTCGAACCCTTCGTGCAGCTCCGTCGCCGGACGGGGCGGTGCGAGATGGGCGAGGCCGATGCTCCGGTGCGCGCCCCGGGTGACCGCCCAGAGCGCCAGCTGCCGAGCCGGGAGGTCGACGCCGGTCTCCTCGACCAGCTCCCGCGCGGCATGACCGCGCAGGGCCGCCTCGTCGAGCTCCTCGCCGTCCTGCGGAGGCTCGACCGAGCCGCCCGGCAGCTGCCATCGACCCGGAGTGGACGTCGCCTGCGACATCCGAGCGATCAGCATCCTGCCGTCGTCCGTGGGCTGCACGACGTACACGAAAAGCGACGGCAGCCAGGCCCGGTTGCCGGGTACCCGGCGCAGCGCGAAGTGCCGGTAGGTGACCCGCGTCCAGGAGAGGACGAGCCGACGCGGCCCCTCCCAGGCCGCGCCCGCGCACGCCACCACGGGGCCGTCGAACAGGTCGGGGTTGGCCGCCATCGCCCGCTGCCAGGCACGGTCCCGCGCCGCCTCGTCCGCGGGCGACAGACGCGGCGGCGCGGCCTCCACCAGCCGAAGCCGGGGAACGTCGAAGAGATCGACCCCCGTGGGGGTCAGGGCTTTTCGGGCCTTCGTCACCGAGCCATCGTAGGAGCCGGCTGCAAGGGGTTGACGAGGCCGCCGGTCGGCGAGTCCCCCCGGGCGGTGGGCGCGGTCGGCCAGACGGCGGGGCAGTGGGCGCCCTTGCGGGGCGTCTTCAGGGTGAGCAGGTAGGCGTCGATGGCGTCGCGCGCGCAGGGGCTCAGCCAGTAGTCGCCGTGGCCGGCGCCGTCGTAGGTGAGGAGCACGGCCTCGTCGCCGATCTGGCGGGCGGCGTTGACGCCCCAGGAGTACGGGGTGGCGGCGTCGTAGCGGCTGTCGGTGAGCAGGATCGGCGGGGTGCCGTCGACCCGCAGCCGGTGCGGCGGGTTGGTCACCTCCGTCGGCCAGCCCTGGCAGCCGGTCATGTCGTTCCAGGCGAGGGAGCTGAACCGGGTGACGGGGGCGACGCCGGCGAGCCGGCGTTCGTAGCCGGCGAGGGCGGCGTACGACGGCACGTCGAAGTCGTGGTCCTGGCACAGCACCGGGAGGTACGCGAACTCCGTCGGCTCGCCGCGCTGCCGGAGCGAGCGTGCGTTCGCCTGGGGGTCCGGGGCGTCCAGATCGGCGAGGGTCTCGGCGAACCGGAGCCAGTCGACCGGGTTGTACAGGTAGGCGAAGGCAAGGTGCTGGAGGTGCTCGTCGGTGAAGACGTAGTCGCCGTCCACGACCAGCTCACCGGCGGCGGCGCGTCGGTAGAGCGAGTCGAACAGGGCGCGGGCGTCGCGGTCGTGGAGCGCGCAGGACGGCGTGCGGGCGCACCAGTCGGCGAACTGGCCGTACGTCTCCTCCATCGCGATCGCCCTGGTCTCCTGGAAGTCCCAGACGTCGAGGCTGTGGTCCATGTTGGAGTCGAGGGCCATCGCGCGGACCCGGTGCGGGTAGCGCTCGGCGTACTGCTGGCCGATGCCGGTGCCGTAGGAGACGCCGTAGTAGCTGATGCGCTCCTCGCCGAGGCCGACGCGGATCGCTTCCATGTCACGGACGACGCTCGCGGTGTCCATGTGGTCGACGAGCGGCCCGGTGAGCGCGCGGCAGCTCTCGCCGAGCGCCCGGTTGGCCTCGCGAAGGGCGGCGAAGGCGGCGTCGCCGTCGGGGTGGAGCAGCGGCTCCTGGGCGGCGATCAGGTCTTCGTCGCACTTCACCGGGTTGCTGAGGCCGACGCCTCGCGGGTCGAAGCCCACGATGTCGAACCGCTCCAGCAGTGCGGGCGAGAAGGACCGGGGCGCGCTGAACGCGAAGCCGACGCCGGAGCCGCCCGGGCCGCCGGGGTTGATCAGCAGCGAGCCGATCCGGTGCTCCGGATCGGTGGCCCGATGGCGGACGAGGGCCAGGTCGACGGTGGCGGAGTGCGGGCGCGTCCGGTCCCCGGGCACCTCGACGGTGGCGCACTCGAAGGCGCCCTCCCCATAGGGCGATTCACAGGCCTCCCACGCCAGGCGGCCGGCGGGCCGCGGCTCGGCCGAGGGAGCGGCGACGGCCGCCGTCCCGGCGAGCGACTGACCTAACAGTACGGATGCCAGCACGCTGACGAGGAGTCTGAGCGACATGACCTTCCTCCATGATCGGAAGTCCGAAGAAGGCTCACAGCATGGATGAACATCCCTGCAGAGCAAAGCATTTGATGTTGCGTCAGTGTTGTCGGCGGCGGCGACCCACAGCTCGCGTCAGGGCCGTCCGACTGCGTGATCACCCGACCCGCGCGACACTGAGGTTGCGGATGATCCAAGGGGCGCGCGTGGAGAGGAGCCCTGATGCCCAAGCGGCCGTCGCTCGCCGAATCCGTCGGGGCGGGCCGGCGTGCGGCGCGGGTCACGGTCGCCGCCGCGGCGGGGTTCTATCCGGCGGCTTATGTTCTCGATCAGCCGGTGACCGCGGTCTACGCCCTGTTCACGCCCATCACGTTCGGCGTCCTCTCGCCGGTGCCGGGATCCGGGCGGCGGCGCGCCGCGACGGTGCTGCGTGCCCTGCCGGCCGCCGCTGCCCTCACCGCCCTGGGCACCGCCCTCGCCGTGGGGACCTGGCCGGCCGTGGCGGGGATGCTGCTCGTCGGGTTCGGGCTGCGGTTCGGCGCGGTGTGCGGGCCGCGGCTGTCCGGCGCCGTCCCCGGGCTGCTGCTGTTCTACATCCTGGCCTGCTTCCCGCCCTTCGCGCCCCAGACGCTGCCGCAGCGGTTGACCGGGGTCGCGGTCGGCGGGGCGGCGCTCGTCCTGTGCGAGCTGGCGGTGGCCGCGGATCCCCCGGATCCGTCGTACCGCGACCGGATCGCCGACACGCTGGATCTCGCGGCCCGGGCGGCCGGATCCCTGCTGCGCGCCGGGGTCCCCGAGCCCGGGCTGGCCGGGCGGCTGCGGGCGGCGGGCCGGGGCCTGCGGTTCTCGCAGCAGCCTCCCGGCGCCCGTCCGACCGGCGCGGGGCGGACCGACCGGGCGCTCGCCGAGGCGGGTTCCGCGACCCGGCGCCTGGTGGACCAGCTGGCCGCCCTGACCGCGCTGCCCGCCGCACCGGCGGACATGGCCTCGCAGACCCTCCTGGGCGGCACGGCGGCGGCGTGCGCGGAGACGGCCGGCTCGCTGCGCCGGGCCCGCCCCGGGGCGGGCCCGGGGCTGATCGAGGAGATGATCGCCCAGTTCCTGGTCTCGCGCGACGCGCCGACGTCAAAGACGGCGGGAGGGCGCACCGATCGTCCGCACGAGGTGCTGCTGCGGCAGTCGACCGTGCTGACCGTCGCGGTGTCGGCGGTGACCGTGGGCACGGCGGTCGCGCTGGCGTTCGGCGGCCGTCAGCCGGTGCACGGTCTGCCCCGGGAGCAGTTCTGGTACGCCCGGACCCCGACGGTCCGTCTCTTCGGCATTCGCCTCGCCGGCAATCTCACACGGCGGTCCGTCGTCTTCCAGAACGCGCTGCGCACCGCGCTCGGTCTCGCGCTCGCCCGTCTGGTGGCGGGCTCGCTGGACCTCTCGCACGGCTTCTGGGTGCTGCTGACCGTGCTGACCCTGGGACGTACCACGGCGCTCGCCGCCTGGTCCGCCGTCCGCGCGGCCGTCGTCGGCACGCTCGCCGGTGCGCTGGCCGCCGGGCTGCTCCTCATCGGGGCGGGCGACGCCACCGAGGTGTACGCGTGGCTGCTCGTCCCGATGATGCTTCTCGCGTTCACCATGGGGCCCCTGGAGGGACCGGCCTGGGCGCAGGGGCTGTTCACCCTGGTCGTGTCCGTGGCGTTCGCCCAGATCGAGCCCGTGACCTGGCGGCTCGCGGAGATGCGGGTCGTCGATGTGCTGACCGGGAGCGCGGTCGGGCTGCTGTGCGGTGTGCTCGCCTGGCCCTTCGGGGCACGCGCCGAGACGCGGCGCAGCATGGCGGCGCTGCTGCGGGACGCCGCGCCCCTGATCCGGGCCTCCCTCGGGGCCGCGACCGGCTACGCCCCCGAGGGAGGCGCCGACGCCGATCAGGCGCTGCGGCTGACCCGGCACCGGCTGCGCATGGCGGAGGGCTCGTACGCGCAGTACCGCACCGAGCCCGCCGTGCCCGTCCCCGGGACCGAGCTCGACTGTCTCGCCGTGCTGAACTTCGGCGCGCGCGTCCTGGTGGGCGCCTACTGGCTGCCCCGGACGGCACATGCGCACGAGCTGCCCGCCGCCGCCCGGGACTGGGTCCGGGACGTCGGCGAGGCGGTGGAGGCGGCCGCCGTCCGGGCGGCGGACCTCCCCCCGGACGGCCTGCGGATCCGGCTGACGCCGCCGCCGTCCCTCACGTCCCGGGCGTCGCCGCCGGTCCGGTCGCTCCTGAGCGACATCGAGGTGTGGCTCGACGCGCTCGCGGCGGACCTGCGGGCGGCCTGCACCGGCCACCGGACAGGCCCGCCCGCGGCGCTGTCCGGTCAGTGACCGGCGAGCAGTTCGAGCGTGTCGATCACCCGGTTGGAGAAGCCCCACTCGTTGTCGTACCAGGCGACCACCTTGATGTGGCGGCCTTCGACGCGGGTGAGGGCCGAGTCGAAGATCGACGAGGCCGGGTTGCCGGTGATGTCGGAGGACACCAGCGGGTCCTCCGAGTACTCGAGGACGCCGGCGAGCGGGCCCTCGGCGGCGGTGCGGTACGCGGCGAGCACGTCCTCGCGGGTCACGTCGCGGGCGACGGTGGTGTTGAGCTCGACGATCGAGCCCACCGGGACGGGCACCCGGATCGAGTCGCCCGACAGCTTGCCCTCCAGGTTCGGCAGCACGAGGCCGATGGCCTTGGCGGCGCCCGTCGTGGTCGGCACGATGTTGACGCCGGCGGCGCGGGCGCGGCGCGGGTCGCGGTGCGGACCGTCCTGGAGGTTCTGCTCCTGCGTGTAGGCGTGCACCGTCGTCATGAACCCGTGCTCGATGCCGGCGAGGTCGTCGAGGACGGCGGCCAGCGGCGCGAGCGCGTTGGTGGTGCACGAGGCGTTCGAGACGATCGTGTGCAGCTCGGCGTCGTAGGCGTCGGTGTTGACCCCGTACGCGAGCGTGACGTCGGCGCCGTCCGAGGGCGCGCTGACGAGCACCTTCTTCGCGCCCGCGTCGAGGTGGGCGCGGGCCGCCTTGGCGGAGGTGAACCGGCCGGTCGCCTCCAGCACGATGTCGACCTCGAGCTCGGCCCACGGCAGCTGCGCCGGCTCACGCTCGGCGAGCACCTTGATGCGGTGGCCGTCGACGACGAGAGTGTCGCCGTCCTCGACGCTGACCGGTCGGCCCAGTCGGCCGGACGTCGAGTCGAAGGCGAGCAGCTGCGCGAGGGCGGTGGGCTCGGTGAGGTCGTTGACGGCGACGATCTCGAGGTCGCTGTCGCGTTCGAGGAGCGCGCGCAGCACGTTGCGTCCGATGCGGCCGAATCCGTTGACGGCGATGCGAGTCATGAGTGGTGTCCCTTCGGTTTCGCCACCAGCCTCGCGTGCGCCGCGCTCCCGTGGCCACGGCGTGAGCGCCATGGTTCGCAAGGATCCCGCCACGCCGGCGGGCGGTCCGGTCACTCGCCCCGGGTGAAGGTGCGCCGGTACTCGGTCGGCGTGGTGCCGAGGATCTGCTGGAAGTGCAGCCGCAGATTCGCCCCGGTGCCGAGTCCGACGTCGCCCGCGATCTGCTCGACGCCGCGTCCGGAGCGTTCGAGCAGCTCACGGGCCGCGTCCAGGCGAGCGCGCATGACCCACTGCATCGGCGTGTATCCGGTGTCCTCGACGAAGCGCCGCGAGAAGGTGCGCTCGGAGACCGCCGCGTGCCGGGCGAGGGCCTCCAGGGTGAGGGGTTCGTGGAGCCGGTGCAGGGCCCACTCCCGGGTGGCGGCGAACCGCTCGCCGAGCGGCTCCGGCACGCTGCGGGGCACGTACTGCGCCTGACCGCCGCTGCGGTAGGGGGCCGCGACCAGGCGGCGGGCCGCGTGGTTGGAGGCGGCCACGCCGAGGTCGCGGCGCAGGATGTGCAGGCACAGGTCGATGCCGGAGGCGGCGCCGGCCGAGGTCAGCACGCTGCCCTCGTCGACGAACAGGACGTTCTCGTCGACCTGGACGAGGGGATGTTTCGCCGCCAGCGCCCGGGTGTAGTGCCAGTGCGTGGTGGCGCGTCTGCCGTCGAGCAGACCGGTGGCGGCGAGTGCGAAGGCGCCGGTCGAGATGGCGGCCAGCCGGGCGCCTCGGGCATGGGCGGCGAGCAGCGCGTCGACGACCACCCGCGGCGGGTCCTCCCGGTCGGGGAAGCGGTAGCCGGGGATGAAGACGACGTCGGCCCATTCGAGCGCCTCGGGGCCGTGGGCGACGTGGTACGACAGCCCGTCGCCGCCGGCCACCAGGCCGGGTGCGGCCCCGCACACCCGCACCTCGTAGGGCATGCTCGCGCGGGTCGTGAAGACCTGCGCGGGGATGCCGACATCGAGCGGCTTCGCCCCTTCGAGCACGAGGACGGCGACACGTCGGAGGCGGGAGGACGACACCCGCACCAGGGTACGGGGGGCCGGAGCCCGGCTTCGTCAGGCCTGAACAGCAGCGCCGTCGCGGCCCGGAAACCCGGCCCGGCATTGGCATAGACCTGACACCACGGACGGGCTAAGCTCTGCCGCGCCACACCTGAGAGCGCTCTCACGGATCCGCTGTTCCACCCCCACCTCCCTGGAACGACGAAGGGCAACTCCCATGAGACGCACAAGACTCAAGCACGTCTGCCTGGCCGCGCTTCTGACGCTCGCCGCCCTCGGCGGCACGAACACGCTCCCCGCGGCGGCGGCCGGAACGACCGGATCGACGGCCGCAACCGCCGCCGCACCCGCCTCCCCCGGGTTGCTCCAGGCCATGCGGCAGGAGTTCGGGCTCACCGAGGAACAGGCCGTGGCCCGGCTCGAGGCCGAACAGGCCGCCACCGCGCTCGAACCGAGCGCGCGCCGCACGGCCGGGGCCGCGTACGCGGGGTCCTGGTTCGACGCCGCCGAGGGTCGCCTGACCGTGGCCGTCACCGCGCGGGCTTCGCAGGCCACACGTGCGGCGATCCGCGCCGACGGAGCCGGTGTCCGGGTCGTCGAGCACAGCGCACGGGCGCTGGACGCGGCGAAGTCGCGCATCGACCGGCTCTCCGCGCCCTCCGCGGTGGGGAGTTGGCACGTCGACCCGGTGGCGAACACGGTCGTGGTCACCGTCGTCCGCGACCGACGCTCGGACAACGATGTCCAGCGGTTCCTGGCGCAGGCCCGCGCCGCCGGTCCCGTCACCGTCGAGACGGTCGCCGCGGCCCCGCGAACCTTCGCGGCGGGCACGGTCGGCGGCGACCCCTACTACACGGGCAACTTCCGCTGCTCCATCGGCTTCTCGGTGTACGGCGGGTTCGTGACCGCAGGTCACTGCGGTCAGGCCGGCGCGGGCGTGCGGGGCTGGGACGGCTCGTACATCGGCAACTTCCAGGGCTCCTCGTTCCCCGACAACGACTACGCCTGGGTCAACGTGGGCAGCGGCTGGTGGACGGTGCCGGTCGTGCTCGGCTGGGGGACGATCCCCGACCGGCTGGTGCGCGGCTCGGCCGAGGCGCCCGTCGGCTCGTCCGTCTGCCGGTCCGGGTCGACGACGCACTGGCACTGCGGCACGGTCCTCGCGAAGAACGAGACCGTCAACTACAGCGAGGGCGCGGTGCATCAGATGACGAAGACGAGCGTCTGCGCCGAAGGCGGCGACTCCGGCGGCTCGTTCATCAGCGGCGACCAGGCCCAGGGCGTGACCTCCGGCGGCTGGGGCAACTGCAGCGGCGGCGGCGAGACCTGGTTCCAGCCGGTGAACGAGATCCTCAACCGCTACGGCCTCACCCTGCACACCTACTGACCGCACCCCTCTCCCCACACGCGGGGGTCGTTTCCCGTGGTCGACGACCTGCGGGCATACACGAGTTGAACACTTCGTGCGACGCCCGCCGAGGCGTTCGACGCTCCCTACGCTGACGCGCGTGCGAGATCATCGGCAGACGGGCGACAACCGTCACAGCAGTGCCCGCGAGCGGTCCCCGCTGGCGACGCGTGCCCCCTGGACGGCAGGTCGCGGCAGTGGGCCCAACCCGCTGCTGGGGCTTCAGCAGTCCGCGGGCAACGCGGCCACCGTCGCGGCGCTGAACGGGGCGGGCCCCTCCACCGCCGGCCGCCGGAACCCGCCGATGCTGGACGCCATCGCGGAGGTGGACGACAGCCCCCTCGAACTCCCGCCGTATCTGCGGCACATGGAGGCGGGAGGGCTGTCGACGGCCTATGCGCTCACCGGCCACGAGTTCGTCACCACCACCCTGGCCGAGCAGATCGGCCGCCGGGACGACGTCGTCGCCGAGATCGGCGCGGAGCTGGCCGGGCGACCCGAGTCGTTCTACGGGCGCGGCCGGGCCTTCGCCGTCACCGGGCCGCGGGGCACCGACCGCTACGACGTCAGTTCGAGTCGGTGCTGGTGCAGTTCACGCTCGACATGCGGGTGGTGGCGCGGGTGGCCGACCGGGTGTCGGGACGGGGATCGACGGCCGTGCAGGACGTCACCCTGCCCGAACCGGTCGTCGTCCGCATGCCCGCCCCCGCGGTGCGCCGCCTGCTGGCCGACGCGGCGAACGCCGGACGCCTGCGGGACCCGGACGGCCGTCTGACAGCGGGTGCCTGACGGAACGTCACGAACGCGTGAGCCGGACGGTGTCCGCAGCCGAACCCGCGCGTCACCGCGGACGATGCGCCATGCCCACGTCACCCCTGCGACCAGGAGGCCGGCGTCGGCTGTCGGATCACAGCTTGGTGCCGAAGTTCTGGGTCCACCACGGGCCGCCGTCGCCGTCGTGGATCCCCACGCCGATGTTCTTGAAGTCGCAGTTGAGGATGTTCGCGCGGTGGCCCTCGCTGTTCATCCAGGACGTCATCACCGACTCGGCGGTCTGCTGCCCCTTGGCGATGTTCTCGCCGTACGTGGACCAGCGGTAGCCGGCGGCCGTGACGCGTTGGCCGGGGTCGACGCCGTCGGGGTCGATGTGGTCGAAGAAGTCGCGGGCGGCCATGTCGTCGGAGTGCCCCTGGGCCGCTTTGCGCAGCAGGGCGTCCGCCGTGAGGGCGCCGCAGCCCGCCGTCGCCCGCTCCTTGTTGACCAGCGCGATCACCTGGCTCTCCCGATCGGACGAACCCGACTGTGCGACCGGTGTCTTCGAGGCGGACCGCTTCGGCGCGGACGTTTTCGACGGCGCCGACGCCGAAACGGTCCTGCTCTTGCCGGGACTCGGCGAAGGGCTCGCACTCGGCGACTTCGACGCCGACGCGGACACCGTCGGGGAAGGCGAGGGCGACGGCGAGCTCGCGCGGCCGGCGTCCGGTGTGGGGTTGTCGGAGACGGTCTCGTCGCTCGCCGGCCGCACCGCGGCGCTGTCCTCGGTCCCGCCCTCCGGCTGCATGCCGAAGTAGGAGAAGCCGCCGCCGGCCACACAGGCCGCCACGACCGCGCCGCCGACCGCCCGCCGGCGCGTGCGCCGCCTGCGCCGGGCCGCGGTGCGGGAGGCGGTCCGCTCGCCCGCGGCGCTGCGGTGCCCCGACCGCACGGACACGCCGAGGTCGCCGTCCCCGCCGACCGGGGACTCCGCGGCGGCCAGAGCGACGGTGTCGGCGGCGGAGCGCGTGTTCGCCAGGAGCGCGGAGGACGCCGAGACCAGGGCCAGGCCGGCCAGCAGGCCTTCGGCCGGGACCAGTCCGCTCCACAGGCCCGAACAGCGGGCGCAACCGCGCGCGTGCCGGGCTATGCGCTTGCGCCACAACGCCGAGGGCCGGCCGTCCCAGCCCGCGAGCGCGCCGCGCAGTTCCTGGCACGGCGGCTGTGCGTCCAGCGCCCGCACGACCACGCGTGCCGCCTCCAGTTGCGCCTTCATCCGCTGCACGCGGACCGCGGTGTGCTCCGGCGACAGCGTCATGGCGGCGGCCGTCTCCGCCCGGGTCAGCTCACCCGCGCACTCCAGCCACCACAGGGACAGCAGCCCCCGGTCGTCGGGCTCCAGCCAGCGCGTGGCGCGCGCGGTCTCCTGCCGCTGGCCGGACAGCTGGAGCTGCACGATGGTCAGGTCCACGAAGTCCGCGCCCGGATCGGCCACCGCGTCGGCCTCCTCCACCCCGCCGTGGACGGGCTGTCGGCGGTTCCAGTGCGCGCGGACCTGGTTCATGGCGACGGCCACCAGCCAGGAGCGGAAGCTCTCGGGCTCCCGCAGCGAGCCCAGTGAGTCGAGGGCGCGCAGCATGGTGTCCTGGACGACGTCGTCCACGTCGACCGAGCCGTTCAACGCCCGGCCCACGATGTTGTAGACCAGCGGAAGGTACACGCTGACGAGCGCGTCCTGTGCCGCGTGATCGCCCGCTCGGGCGGCGGTCACCAGCGCCGCCGCCTCCACCGTGTGCCGTTCGCTCATTGCTGCTTCCCTGTCCTCGACCCCGAACGATGCTGTCCGTCATTTCGGGGATCTCCGCGGGACCACCGGATAACAGTTCTTCGTGAAGTTGTGCGAGGAGAGGTTGGCGGCTGCTGTGCCACCTGTGCAATGGGAGAAGTCACATCCCGCGCGGGGCGCATGATTTTTCTGCATGAACATGCCGCTATGGGAAACTGGGCGCATCGTCAGTGACGGGGGGGGCACCGGTGAGCAAGCGACAGGTACGCAAGATGCTGCGCCAGATGGCGAGCGGGGAGCCCGTTCGGGTCACCAGCGCCATGGCGTCCATGAAGAAACTCACCCGACTCGCCTTCATCGCGCAGCAGTTCGGGTACGAGTACGCGGACGTCACGCAGGGCGGCGGGCCGCAGGGCAACGGCTATGTGATGCTCATCGTGCCCGACCCCGGCCCACAGGCCAGGGCGCGGGCAGAGCAGAACCGGGCGCGCTACCCGAACGCCGCCGACGGGGGCGCGCTGCCGCCCTTCGTCCCCGAGGCCCTCGACCTCCTCAAGGCCCGCATGGCATTCGACCTCTCCACCAGGTACACCGAGAAGCAGCTGATCGCGATCGGCGGCACCGGCTTCACCGTGATGGCCGCGGCCTTCGCCTTCCGATTCGCCGCACACACCACCGCCCTGGTCGTCGCAGGCGTCGTCTGGGCCGTGCTGATGGCCCTCATGCCCGTCGGCCTCGTCGTCGGCCGGCGCTACCGGGCCAAGAACGCCGCCCTGCTGGAGGCCGCCGGTTTCACATCGGTGACCGACCTGGCCGGGCGGCTCCGTTACGTTCCACCGGGCGGTCGACTCCCCGGGCACGGGAACCCGTTCGCCGTGGAGGCATAGGCCCCGCGGAGCGGGCCGGTCGGTGGCCGCTCATCCCCCGGTCGGCCCGTTCATCGGAGGAAGTCGACGAGGGCGGCCGTGAGTTCGGCGGGCGCGTCCTCCTGGACGAGATGGCCCGCGCCGGCGATCGGCTCCAGTCGCGCACCCGGAATGCGGTCGGCGAGCTCGCGTCCCTTCACCGCGGGGATCCACACGTCGTCCTCGCCCCAGCACACCAGCGTCGGGACGTCGATCTCGCCGTACCGGTCCTGTACCTCGTCGGTGCAGCGCTGATCGGCCTGGGCGATCCGGCGGTAGAAAGCCCCCTGGCCGGGGTCGCCGAGCCAGGGCTCGACCAGCCGGTCGAGGACGGCGGGGTGCAGTCCGGGGCTGCTGGCCGAACTCACGTACTCGCGCACCAGGGCGCGGTGCAGCGCGGGCGGCAGCCGCTCGAAGACCTCGGGGCGTTCGCCGACGAGCCGGAAGAACGGGGAGCCCCACGGCGCGAGCGCGACCGGGTCGACCAGGGCGAGGGCGCGGTAGCGGGCGCCGTGCAGCAGATGCGCCCGCAAGGAGACCGCACCCCCGAAGTCATGGGCGACCACCGCGGGTTCGGGAAGCTCCCAGTGAGCCGGCAGCTCGGTGAAGATCCCTGCCTGGGCGGCCGGCGACACATCCTGGCCGGCGTACTTCTCCGAGGCTCCGTAGCCGGGCATGTCCCACACGTACACCTGATGGCGGCGGGAGAGCGAGCGGGCGACGGCGCGCCAGACCTAGGAGGAGAAGGGCGTGCCGTGAAGGAGGACGACCGGATCCCGGCCGGGCTGCCCCAGGCGGTCCCGGCGCACCTCGCCGGAGGAACTGCGGAACGTCTTCGTCAGCTGCCATTCGCTCGCGGATGCCGTACCTCCCGGTCCTGGTGCTCACCACCGTCAAGGGCGCAACCGCCGGGCACGGCACGCGCATTCCCCGCCGTCGGGCCCACACCGCCCTCTTGAATGCTCGATTCAGCATCTCTAGCCTCTTCTGGTGACTTCATTCACCCAAGCTCTCGCTCGCCGCCCCGAACCTCCCCGCAGACCCCGGCGCCTGCGTCGGGCCCTGCTCCTCGCCCTCGGCCTGACGCTCCCCTCGCTGCCGTCGGCCGCCGCCGCACCGGTCCAGCCGCCCGCCGCCACCGTTCCCCAGGTGTGGCCGACGCCCCGGCACATCGAGGCCGACGGTCGTCGACTCGCCGTCCCCGACCGGGTGGTCGAGGTCGTCGGACCGGACACCGACCCCGCCGCCCGCCGGGTCGTGGAGGCCGCGCTGCGGGCCGCCGGGGCCGACCGGATCGTCACCGTCCCCGCGGGCGAGCACCCGCCCGCGGCCGGACTCACCGTCTTCGTCGGCGGTCCGGGCGAAAACCCGGCCACCGGGCGGGCGTTGCGGGAACTGGGCGTCAAGTCGCCCGCCGGGCTGCCGTCGGAGGGGTACGTCCTGGCCTCCGGCCGACACGCCGGACGCGCCCTGCTCGCCCTCTCCGGCGTCGACGCCACCGGCACCTTCTACGCCGCCCAGACCCTCCGCCAGCTCCTCACCGGCCCGCGCCTGCCCGAGGTGACGGTCCGCGACTGGCCGACGGCCCGGCTGCGCGGGGTCGTCGAGGGCTTCTACGGCACGCCGTGGACACACGCCGAGCGGCTCGGCCAACTCGACTTCTACGGCCGCACCAAACAGAACGTGTACGTCTACTCCCCCAAGGACGACGCCTACCTGCGCGAGCGGTGGCGCGACGAGTACCCCGCCGCCGAACTGGGCAGGCTGCGCGAACTCGTCGACCGGGCGGCCGCGAACCACGTCCGCTTCACCTACGCCCTCTCCCCCGGCCTGTCGGTCTGCTACTCCTCGGACACCGACATCACCGCGCTGGTCCGCAAGTTCGCCTCGCTGTACGACATCGGCGTGCGCTCCTTCGCGATCCCGCTGGACGACATCAGCTACACGAAGTGGAACTGCCCCGCCGACGAGGAGAGGTTCGGCAGCGGGGGCGGGGCGGCCGGAGCGGCGCAGGCCCATCTGCTGAACCAGGTGTGGCAGGAGTTCTCCGCCGGCCGCACCGGGCTCCAGCCGCTGGAGATGGTCCCCACCGAGTACTCCGACCTCGCCGACACCCCCTACAAGAAGGCGCTCCGCGAGCAGTTGGACCCCGACGTCGTCGTCGAGTGGACCGGCGTCGGCGTGATCGCGCCCACCGTCACCGCCGCGCAACTGCGCCAGGCCCGCACGGTCTACGGGCACCCGATCCTGCTCTGGGACAACTACCCCGTCAACGACTACGTCACCAGCCGACTGCTGCTCGGCCCCTACACCGGCCGCGAGGCGGACGTGGCACGGGAGGCCGTCGGCGTCACCGCCAACCCGATGGTCCAGGGCGAGGCGAGCAGGCTCGCGCTGTTCACCTCGGCGGCCTACCTGTGGAACCCGGACGGCTACGACCCCCGGGCGGCCTTCCTCGCCTCGGTCGACGACCTCGCCGGAACGGCGAAGGCCGCGAAATGGCTGCGGATCTTCGCCGAGAACAACTACTCCTCCCAGCTGGACCCCACCGAGTCCCCGACGCTGACCCGGCTCATCGCCGCCTTCCGCACGGCGTACGAACAAGGCCGCGGCCTCGACCGGGCGGCTGCCGCACTGCGGTCCTACTTCACCGACATGGCCGCCACGCCCGCGCAGTTGCGCGCCCGCCTCGCCGGCCCCGGCTTCCTGACCGAGACTTCGGCCTGGCTGGACAAGCTCGGCTCCTACGGCGCGGCCGGGCTGACGGCCGTGGATCTGCTCCTCGCCGACAAGCGGGGCGACACCGAGGCCGTGTCGACGTACTGGAACCGGCTGCGCGGCGAGCGCAAGGCGCTGGACGCGATTGCGCAGCAGGTGTCGCCGGGCGTGATGGACCAGTTCCTCTACACGGCGATGATCCAGAACGCCCCCGACCCCGGCGTGGATCCGTCCTTCTCGCCCGGCTCGCTGGCCCTGAAGCCGGGCGCGAGCGCGACGGTCACCCTCACCCTCGCCGACCACCGGTCCACCGCCGCCCGGTCCGTCGAGTGGAAGGCCACCGTGCCCGCCGGCGTCACGGCGTCCCCGGACGGCGGCACGGTCACCGTCCCGGCGGGCGGCAGCGCCTCCGCCGCTGTCACCTTCACGGCCTCCTCGGACGCCTCGGCGGGCGTCCGCTCGGTCGTGGTCTCGGGCGGCGCGGGGGTGCTCACCCGGGCGATCCCCGTCCAGGTGACCGACGGCGCGGGAAGCCCGCGGGCGCTGACGGCCGACTTCAGCGGGGCGTCGGTCAGTTCGATCGACCTCGTGTCCGGCACGAGCGCCGAGATCAAGGTGGGCGCCAACCCGGGCGAGGTCGTCGTCAGCGCCGACGGGCGCACCGCGTACG
This sequence comes from Streptomyces sp. NPDC050263, assembly GCF_040655955.1. NCBI lineage: Bacteria > Bacillati > Actinomycetota > Actinomycetes > Kitasatosporales > Streptomycetaceae > Streptomyces > Streptomyces sp. NPDC050263. Next base: position 43,240 of record NZ_JBFAKW010000057.1, read on the forward strand.
CGGCGAACCAGGGGTCGAACACGGTCAGTGTGATCGACGTGCCGAGCGGGACGGTCACCGGCACGGTCGCGGTGGGCCGGGTCCCCGCCGGGCTCGCCCTCACCCCCGACGGCGGCACGCTGTGGGTGGCCGACTACACGGACGGCACCGTGCAGCCCGTCGACACCGGCACGCTGACGGCGGGTGCGGCCGTCGCCGTCGGCTCGGGTCCGGAGAACATGGCGGTCACGCCCGACGGGGACACCCTGTACGTGGCGAACATCCACGACGCCACGGTCACCCCGGTCGACCTGGCGACCCGCACGGCCGGGGCGGCGATCCCCGTGGGTCCGTCCCCGTTCAACGTGGTCGCGTCTCCCGACGGTCGGACCGTGTACGTGTCGAACTCGGGTGGTTCGACGGTCACGCCGATCGACACGGCCACGAACGACACCGGGCCGACGTTCCTCGTCGCCGGCCAGGCCTACGGCCTCGCGCTCTCCCCGGACGGCCGGACCCTGTGGGTCAGCCCCAGCACGGGGGACACGGTCACGCCGGTCGACACGGTGACCGGCGCCCCGGGGACGCCGGTCACGGTGGGCCGTTCGGCCTTCGACGTGGCTCCGGACTGGAACGGCGCCACGATCTACGTCACCACGGCGGACGGCAACAGACTGATCCCGGTCGACACGGCGTCCGGCGCCACCGGGCCCCCGCTGCCGACCGGCGCCTACCCGCTCGCCGTCGCGCTCACCCCCGTACCGGTGCCGTAGGTCGGTCTCAGCTCGCGGTGCGCCGGATCCGTCCGGCGTACCGCCGCTCCAGTTCCAGGTTGCCCTCGAAGCCGCCGGGCACGTTGGCGGAGACATAGACCGGAGGACGGTCGCCGGAGGCGAGCAACTGCGCGGCCGTCTCCGCGACCGTCATCTGGACCAGCAGCACCCCGGTCAGCGTGGACAGCGCGCAGACCGCGCCCCCGGCCGGGAGGTCGAGGAGCGCGTCGCCGCGAGGGGCCTTGTTGTCGAGGACGACGTCCGCGAGGTCGGCGAGCTTCTTGCCGCTCGGGTGCGTGGCCGCCACGGACCGGGTGTGGGCCAGCGAGGTGATGGCCAGCAGCCGGTGCCCCCGCTCCTTGGCGTGCAGGGCCATCTCGACGATGACGTTGTTGACGCCCGAGTTGGAGATGACGACGAACAGGTCCTGCGGGCGGGGCTCGGCGAGCTCGTACAGGCGCAGCGCGATGCCGGGCTCGCGTTCCAGCAGCGGGTTGTCGAGGCCGCTGGGGTCGTCGCCGCCGAAGAGGACCAGGTCGGCCATCTGGAGGCGGTTGGTGGGCACCAGCCCGCCCGCGCGGCCGGCGAGTTCGAGGACCATGGCCTGGGAGTGGCCGGTGCCGAAGGCGTGCAGGACGCCGTCCTCGCGGATGCAGTCGGCGACCAGCGCGGCGGCGGCTCTCACGTCGGCGCGCGCGGACTCGGTGAGGTCGTTCAGGACGGCCAGGCTCTCGCGGGCGAAGCGGTCGGCGCTCACCGGCTCGGTCCCGGACCCGGACCCGGTCACGGACTCGTCATCGGACTCGACAGACACCTGGAACTCCCCACTGGTGGATTGAACCACCCCATACACACCTACCGGTGAATCAATAAATCACAGTGGCGGCGGCGCGGGCAATGGCCCAGCTCGCCCCGGGCGCAGCGGGCGAATTCCGGTCGTGGTATTCAGACGTGCCTCTAACGGGTGGCTGATACCTTCTGTGCATGCCCTCGACCGATGTCACCACTCTCATCCGCACCGAGCTGCCCCGGCTGGCCGGCTCGCTGCGGAAGGTCGGCGAGCTGATCCTGGAGGATCCGGCCGCCGTCACCCACTGCTCGGCCGCGGAGCTGGGCCGCCGCACCGGCACCTCCCAGGCCACCGTGACCCGGTTCTGCCGGGCCATCGGCCTCGACTCCTACCAGCACCTGCTGATCGAACTGGCCCAGGAGCGCGGCCGCGGCGAGGCCTCCGACTGGGGCAGCGCCGAGATCGGCCCGGACATCTCCCCCGACGACAGCCTGGAGCGGGTCGTCCAGGTCGTGGGCACCGCCGATCTGCGGGCCATCCAGCAGACCATCGACCGGATCGACCTGGACGCGATCGAGCGCGCGGCCCAGGCCGTGGCCCGCGCCCGGCGCACAGACGTCTACGGGGTCGGCGGCAGCGGGGCGGTGGCCCAGGAGACCGAGACCCGGCTGTTCCGCATCGGGTGCGCGGTGCGCGGCTGGACGGAGGTGCACGGGGCCACCACCTCCGCCGCCCTGCTCACCCCGGCCGACGTGGCGATCGGCATCTCCCACTCCGGGGCCACCCGGGAGACGATCGAGCCGTTCGAGCTGGCCAAGGAGCGTGGCGCGACCACCATCGCGCTCACCGCCGACTCGCGCTCGCCGCTGGCCCGCTCCGCCGATGTGCGGCTCATCTCCTCTTCCTCGGAGACCAGCTTCCGCACCGGCAGCATCGGCGCCCGACACTCCGCGCTGATGCTCATCGACTGCCTCTACGTACGGGTCGGACAGCTCTCCTACCAGCGGGCGAGCGCCTCCCTGGCGCTGACGGACCACATCGCCGGGGCGCATGCGGTGAAGACCCGGCGGACCCGCTGAACCGAGCGGCACACACCCGGCATGCATGGTTGAGCCAACCAATGCCGCAAGAGATGGTTGATTGAACCACCCCACGGTGCCAGGATGGGGCTCCCCGCGCATTCCGAGGAGCCCCATGCGTGTCATGTCTGTCGAGTCGACCGAGCTCTTCACCGGCACGGAGGACCAGCCGCGTCAGGTGGTCGCCGTCGACGTCGAGCACGATCCCGGCCGACCGGTCCGGCTGACCGTGGCAGGACCGGGCGTGCACAGCGTCGGGGAGACCGTGGTCACCGTCGGCGAGGACGGCACCGTACACGCCGAGATATCCGTGGCCGCCGACGGCCTCGCCCCGGGCGAGCGCCGCGAGATCACCGTCACCGCCGAGGACGGCGCTCTGCTGGCCCGGCACACGGCCGAGTTCACCGCCGCCGAGCCCGGCTGGACCATGTTCATGGTCAGCCACTTCCACTACGACCCCGTCTGGTGGAACACCCAGGCCGCCTACACCGAGACCTGGGACGTCGCCGACGACCCCGCCCGCACGGGCCTGGCCGCACGCACCTTCGACTCGCGCGGCCAGAGCGGCATGAGCCTGGTCCGGGCCCACTGCGACCTGGCCCGGCGCGACCCCGCCTACACCTTCGTGCTCGCCGAGGTCGACTACCTCAAGCCCTACTGGGACGCCTTCCCCGAGGAGCGGTCCTTCCTGCGCCAGCTGATCCGCACCGGCCGGGTGGAGATCATGGGCGGCACCTACAACGAGCCCAACACCAACCTCACCGGCGCCGAGGCGACCGTCCGCAACGCGCTGTACGGCGACGGCTTCCAGCGCGGGATCATCGGAGCCGCGCCGGAGACCGCCTGGCAGTTGGACGCGTTCGGGCACGACCCGCAGTTCCCGGGGCTGATGGCGGACGCCGGCATCACCTCCAGCTCCTGGGCGCGCGGCCCCTTCCACCAGTGGGGGCCGACCCTGTCGGTGTTCGGCGAGGAGCCACGCGACCCCCGACGCATGCAGTTCCCCGCCGAGTTCAGCTGGATCGCCCCCTCCGGGCGCGGGCTGCTGACCGCCTACATGGTCAACCACTACGGCGCCGGCTGGGCCATCGACAACGCGCCCGCGCTGCCCGAGGCGGAGGCCGCCGCGCTCAAGCTCTTCCAGGGGCTGAAGAAGGTCGCGCTCACCCGCAACGTCCTGCTGCCGGTCGGCGGCGACTACGCCCCGCCGTGCCGCTGGGTGATGGGCATCCACCGCGACTGGAACGAGCGGTACGTGTGGCCGCGGTTCGTCAGCGGCATCCCCCGGGACTTCTTCGCCGCCGTCCGGGACGAGCTGGAGCGGGAGGGGCGCGTCGCGTCCCCGCAGACCCGGGACATGAACCCGGTGTACACCGGCAAGGACGTCTCCTACATCGACACCAAGCAGGCCCAGCGGTACGGCGAGACGCTGCTCGCCGACGCCGAGGCCTGGGCGACCCTCGCCTCGCTCGTCACCGGACGTCCCTATCCCGACGCAGCCCTCGACAAGGCCTGGCGGCAGCTGATCTACGGCGCCCACCACGACGCCATCACCGGCTCGGAGTCGGACCAGGTGTACATCGACCTGCTCACCGGCTGGCGGGAGCTGTACGACCTGGCCGAGACCGTGCACGCCGACGCGACCGACGCGCTGGCCCGCCAGGTGGTCGAGCTGCCCGGCGGCGCGCCCGACCTGGTCGTCTTCAACTCCGCGACCTGGCGGCGACGGGACGTGCTGACCGTCGACGACCCGGGCCTGGTCCCGCTGGACCTCACCGGCCTGCCGCTGCCCGCGGTCCGCGAGGACGGCGAACTGCGGGTCGTCGTACCCGACGTGCCCGGCATGGGCCTCAAGGCGCTCTCCCTCGCCGAGGGCCGCGTGCCCGGCTGGACCGCGAGCGAGGGAACCACCATCCGCAACGAGTTCTACGAGGTGACCGTCGACCCCGCGCGCGGCGGCGGCGTCAGCAGCCTGCGCGCCCGCACCGCAGGCGACGGCGACCGGGAGCTGCTGCGCCCCGGGGACATCGGCAACGAACTGGTCGTGCAGGAGGAGTACCCGAGGCACCCCCGCTTCGGCGAGGGCCCCTGGCACCTCACCCCGACCGGCACCACCGCCGCCCGCAGCCGGGACGTCACCGCTGACATCGATGTCGAGCACTCCCCGGCCGGCTCCCGCATCACCGTCCGCGCCGACCTCGGCCTGTTCCGCTACACCCAGCGGCTCACCCTGTGGGAGGGCGTCGACCGGCTGGACGTGACGACCACCGTGGACGGCTACGACGGCGCCGACCGGCTGATCCGGGTGCGCTGGCCCTCGGACGTGCGCGGCGGACTGCCGGTGCACGAGGTCGCGGACGCGGTGATCGGGCGCGGCTTCGGATTCGTGGAGGTGGACAGCGAGCAGTTCCCGTGGACTTTGGACAACCCGGCCAACACCTGGTTCGGGCTGGGCTCCACCGCCCGGGTCGCCGTCCACGACGGCGCCGGCGCGCTGCTCGGACACCGCTCCATCGGCGTCGCCGAGCTGGTGTTCGCCGACTGGGACTCCGCGGGCGACCTGGGCACGTCACTCGCCGCGGCCCTGGTACGGACGGGCGTCACGGCGACCTCGACCATCGCGGGCGGCCCGCGCTACGGCGACCTGGAGGTCGACTCCAACCTGCCCGACATCCGGATCGCCGTCGGCGGCCCGGAGCGCAACCCGGTGGTCGCCGAGGCCCTCGGCTGGGACCCGGCGGCCGCCCGCGAGCTGCGCCGCCAACTGGCCGAGGACGGCCTCGCCACCGTGTGGGTGGCGCCCCGCGCCTCCCTGCGCGAGGAGTGGGCGCCCGGCGCCGACCTGCGCGATCTGGAGCGGCTGCCGCTGCTCGTGGTGGCGGGCGCGGGCGCGCAGGACGACGCGAAGGCCGTCGACGCGCTGATCGCCGACCTGGACGACGCGACCGTACGGGCCACGGCGGCCGGCGGCGGCGAGGCGCTGCCGCCGGGCGACGCCTGGGACGGCCGGGGCTTCGCGGTCCTCAACCGGGGCACCCCGGGCTGTGTTGTCACCTCCTCCGGCGACCTCTACATGTCCCTCATGCGCTCGTGCACGGGCTGGCCCTCGGGCATCTGGGTCGACCCGCCCCGGCGCACCGCCCCGGACGGCTCCGCGTTCCAGCTGCAGCGCTGGTCGCACACCTTCGAGTACGCGGTCGTCGCGGGCGAGGGCGACTGGCGCGACCTGGGCTGGCCGCGCGCCGGGCATGCCTTCAACCATCCGCTGACCGCACGGCGGCGGGAGCCCCGCGACACACCGGTCGGCCTGCCGAGGTCCACGGCCCTGCTGACGCTGCGGCCCGAGGGCCGGGTGCTGCTGGACGCGCTGAAGCCGGCCGGCTCCCCGCTGGCCCGGGGCGGCACCACGCCGGCGGACCCCGCACGCGGGGTCGCCGTCCGGGCGCACGAGGTGGACGGCCGGCCGGTCCGGGCGCGGCTGACCGGCCCGACCGGGTGGGCCGAGGGCGTTCGGGCGGACGTGCTGGAACGGCCCGGTGAGCCGCTGGCCCCCGACGCGGACGGCGCGTTGGAGCTGGATCTGACGGGCTTCGAGGTGGCCACCGTGCTGGCCTCGCCGCTCGACGGACGGCCGGTCGAGGGCGCCGGGGTGGCCGCGCACGAGCCGGCCCAGCCCGTGTACACGCGGTACTGGCTGCACAACTCCGGCCCCGCGCCCCGGGGGAACCTGCCCGTGGCCGTCTACCTGTCGCCGGGCGTGCTCACCGCCGACGGTCCGGTCACCGCGACCGTGCGCGTCTCCTCCGAGCTCACCGACGCGCCCGTGTCGGGCACGGTGACCGTGGACGTGCCGTGCGGCTGGAGCGCCGAGCCCGCCGAACTGCCGTACGCGCTCGGCCCGGGCGGCTTCACGCTCACCGAGGTCACCGTCGTCCCGCCGCCGGACGCCGTGCCCGGCCGCCACCGGCTGGCCGCGCGGCTGACGTACGGCGGCCAGACCTACGAGGACGTCGTGGCCGTGGACGTGCCCGGCGGGGCCGAGGAGGGCGGACCCGACGGGCGGACCGGGCCGAGCCTGGTGATGGACCTGGGCGTCGACCGCGTCCGGGTGCGCCGGGGTGAGCGGGTGCGGGTGCCGGTGAGCCTGCGCAACACCACCCGGGGGCCGGTGAGCGGCACGCTGTGGGCGCTGTCGTCCTGGGGCACCTGGGCCGGTGTCGGACCGGGCTGCCAGGGATTCGTCGTGGCGGCCGGGGAGAGCACGGTGTGCGAGGTGGAGGTGGACGGGTCGGCGCTGCCGCCGGGGTCGTACTGGCTGATGACGAAGGCCGGCTGGCACGGCTGCGTGGCCTACTCGGAGGCGGTCGTCCTGGAGGTCACGCCATGAGCAGACCGACGCCGACCGACGACCGGACGCCGGCCCCCGGCCGACACACCCTCCCGGTTCCCGCCCCGGAACCGGATCCGGGGCACAGCACCCGACCGCACACGGACCAGCACACGCACACAGACACGGCCGCAGCGGAGGCGACGCGATGAGCAGACCGACCGCGACCGGCGACAGGGCCGTGCCCCCGGAGCACCGGGGCGCACCGTCAAAGACCGCGCCCGCTCGAAGCCCGCACGCCCCTCCGGAGCCCCTGGCGCCGACGCCGCACGCGCACGACCGGGCCGGCGGCCACGGTGTGGGCGGGCGTGCGGTGGCCGCGGTGGTGGCCGCGGTGGTGGGCGCGGACGAGGTGCCGGCGGCGCGGGTGGACGCCCTGCTGGCGGCCGTCCCGGCCCGGGACCGGGAGACCCGGCCGGAGGCCCTCGCACGGGCCGAGCGGCAGCGCAGACGCTGGGCCACGCAGGTCGTGGTGACCGACGAACTCGCCCGCCGGGCCTGCGCGGAGCGCGGTCTCGCACCGCCGGCCGAGGTGTCCCCGGCGCGGGTCCTCGCCGTGTCCGGGACCGACGTCGCCGACCTGGGCAGCATCGTCGCGGTGGCGCTCGCCCACTCCCCCGCCGCGCGCGTCCTGCTGCGGGCGCTGGAGGCCGAGCAGAAGGTCCCGGAGCAGGCCGTGCGGGACTACTACGACCGCAATCGCGACCGCTTCCTCACCCGGGAGGCGCTGCGGCTCGGCGCCGACCCCTACGGCGAGCTGGGGCCCGCCGACGTCCTGCCGTACCCGGACGTCCGCGACGAGGTGGTGCGGGAGCTGCGGCGGGCGAGGGGCCGGCAGGCCTTCTTCGCGTGGCTGGACCGGGCCCGGGCCGAGGTGGCGTACGCGCCCGGGCACGAGCACCCGGGCGACCCGTCCCACCCCGACCACGAGCACCGGCACTGACGCCGTGGCGGTGGCGGCCGCTGACGCGCCGGTAACCGCCCGGAACCGAAAAGCAACACGGCAAGCCATTGACCTCCGATGAATTCTGGTCCACCTTTTCATCAATCGGAGTCCAAGTTGGTGATTTGAACCAGCAACAGGAGGCACCATGCGCGCGAGCAGACTGACCGGAACCGTGGCGGGCGTCATAGCCCTGGCCCTCACCGCCGCCGGCTGCGGCCTGTCGGGCGGCGGCTCCGACAGCGGGGACTCCACAGCCGGCGGCTGCAAGGTCGACCAGGGCAACGTCGGTTCCGGGAAGCTCACGGGGGACGTCAAGGGCCAGATCACCTTCCAGACGACCAATCTGAAGAAAGACTTCGGGGATTTCTTCAACGGAGTGATCAAGGCGTTCGAGAAGGCCCACCCCGACGCCTCGGTCAAGTGGATCGACGACCCCGGCGACAACACCTTCACCCAGCGCACGGTCGCCGACGCCCAGGCCTGCACCCTGCCGGACGTCCTCAACCTCAACGCCGAGACGGCGACCTCCCTCACCAAGGCGGGCTATCTGCTCAACCTGGGCGTGAAGGACCCCGACGCGGCGAAGCCGTTCGTGCCGGCGTTCTGGAACTCCAGCACCTTCAAGGACGCCTCGGGCGTGCCGGCGCACACCGTGTTCCCCTGGTACACCGGCGGCATCCTGCTGACGTACAACACCGAGCTGCTGAAGCAGGCCGGCGTCGACCCGGCGAAGCCGCCGACGACCTTGTTCGGTCTGTTCGCCGACTACGAGAAGATCGCCAAGGCGGCCGACGGCAAGTACTACGCCACGATGGCCAACCCGATCTGGCGGATCCCGGCCGACTTCGACCAGATGGACATCCAGACGCTGTCCGCCGACGGCAAGACCGCCGTCTTCGGCGACGACCCGAGGACCACGCAGTGGGTCGCCTGGATGGCGAAGCTGTACAAGGAAGGCGCGATGCCGAAGGACTCGCTGTCCTCCAGCAACGACCCCTCCACGCTGTACAGCCAGGGCAAGGTCGCCTACGGCTCGACGAACCCGAGTTTCGTGCGCTTCGTGCAGCAGAACAGCCCGTCGGTCTACGCCAAGACCGGCGTCGGCCAGCAGCCGTACGACAAGCTCGGCCATGTCACCGCCGCCCCGCAGTACATCGGGGTCGCCTCGACCAGCAAGAACGCCCCCGCCGCCCTGGCGTTCGGGAAGTTCCTCACCAACGCCGAGAACCAGACGGCCTGGTGCAAGGACCCGAAGGTGGTGATCTTCCCGACGACCACGACCTCCCTGAACGACCCGTTCTTCCAGAACGTCACCGGGAACGACCCGTTCTCCGAGGCCCGCAAACTGGTCGCCGAGCAGCTGAAGACCACCACCGCGTACCAGACCAGCCTCTCCCCGGCCGTGCAGAACGCGATCGTGGCCCAGGTGCAGCTGGCCATGCAGGGCAAGAAGAGCCCCGAACAGGCCGTCAAGGACGCCCAGGACAAGGCGAACGAGCTGCTGAAGCAGGCAGGCTGATCGTGGCGACCCAGATGGCGAAGCCGGCGTCCGGGCCCACCGCGGAGCGCACCGTCTCCGCGCCGGGCCCGGCCCCGTCCCGCGTACGCCGCCTCGGCCGGGCGCTGCTGCCCGGCCCCGCTCCCGGCGCCAACGGAGCGGCCCTGTACCGCCGTTGGTGGCTGCCGTGGCTGTGGACCGCCCCCGCGGTCTTCTGCGCGGTGGTGTTCGGCGTCTTCCCCTTCTTCAACACGCTGCTGCTGTCCTTCACGAACGCCAAGCCGCTCGGCGGGGCCGCGTCCTTCGTGGGCCTGGACAACTACAGCCGGATGCTGGGCGACGACGACTTCTGGCTCGCCACCCGCAACAGCGTGCTGTACGCGGTGATCGTCGTGCCGCTGATGGTGTTCCTGCCGCTGATGCTGGCCGTCCTGGTGGAGAAGAACCTGCCCGGCATCGGATTCTTCCGGTCGGCCTTCTACACGCCGGTGCTCGCCTCCAGCGTGGTCGTGGGTCTGAGCTGGCAGTGGCTGCTGGCCGACGACGGCCTGGTCAACACCTGGCTGGAGAAGTCCCATCTGATCAAGGACGCCATCCCGTTCCTGTCCGACTCCTGGCTGATCCTGCTGTCCGCGATGGGTCTCACGCTGTGGAAGGGGCTCGGCTGGTACATGGTCTTCTACCTGGCCGCGCTGGGGAACGTGCCGAAGGAACTGCACGAGGCGGCCTCCATGGACGGCGCCGGCGCGGTCCGCCGCTTCTGGCACATCACCGTGCCCGGCGTACGGCAGGCCATGATGCTGGTCGGCACGCTCACCGGCATCGGCTCGCTGCGGGTGTTCACCGAGATCTACATGCTGGGCAGCTCCACCGGCGGCCCCGGCGGCGCCGACCGCACCCTGCCCTTCTACATCCGTGACGTCGGCCTGGACCCGCTGACCGGCAACGCCGGCTACGGCTCGGCGGTCAGCGTGGCGCTGTTCGTGCTGACGCTGGGCCTGACCCTGCTGGCGCAGCGCCTGACGAAGGAGGACGAGTCATGACGACCGCCGTGGAGAAGCGCCGACGCCTGCTGCCGCGCTGGCGGGACTACGGCCGCCCCGGCGAACTGGTCGTCCGCTATCTGCTGCTGCTGTTCGTCCTGGGCCTCACCGTCGGCCCCCTGGTCTGGCAGCTCCTGGCATCGTTGAAGAGCACCGGCGAGGACGTCTTCGGGGCGAACGCCTCCCTGCTGCCGCAGCATCCGACGCTGCGCGCCTACCGGCAGGTCTTCGAACAGGTGCCGGTGGCCACGTACATCAGGAACAGCGTGATCGTGGTCGTGCTGTCGATCACCAGCCAGCTGGTGTTCTCGACCACGGCCGGCTACATGCTCTCCAAGCCCAGCTGGAAGGGCCGCAGGGCGGTCTGGGTGGTGCTGATCGCCTCGATGATGTTCCCCTTCGAGTCGATCATGGTGTCGCTGTTCCTGAGCATCCGCGACCTGGGGCTGGTCGACAACCTGGTGGGCGTGTGGCTGCCCGGGTTCGTCGGCGCCATCAACGTCATGCTGATGCGCGGTGCGTTCCTGGCGGTGCCGCGCGAGATCGAGGACTCGGCGATGCTCGACGGAGCGGGCGAGTGGCAGCGGTTCCGGTACCTCTATCTGCCGTCCGCGTGGGGCGCGATCCTGGTGGTCGTCATCAACACCTTCATCAGCGCCTGGGACGACTTCCTCTGGCCGCTGATCGTGCTGCGCTCCGAGGAGCACATGACGCTGACGCTGGGACTGTCCCGGCTGCAGAGCTCGTCGTTCGGCTACGACCAGCGGGTGGTCATGGCCGGGTCGGTGATCTCCGTCGTCCCGGTGCTGGTGCTGTTCGTGATCACGCAGCGGTGGTTCTACAAGGGCGTGTCGTCCGGAGCCGTCAAGCTCTGAGGTCCAGGACGACGGGCACGACCGTCAGTGCGGCCCGGGCCGACTCCGCGACACGGATCTCGACGGAGTCGGCCCCGGCCGCTCGTCCGTCGTCGAGAGTCAGGGCGACCGTACGGCGCTCTCCGGGAGCGAGGCGGACCGTGTCGAACGCGCACAGTTCGAGGGTGCGCGGCCATACCGGGGTGACCAACCGCCGCACATAGACCTGTACGACCGAACTCCCGTACCGCTCCCCTGTGTTGGTGACCTCCACCTCGACCGTGCGTCCCGTCGACCGTGGCTCGCCGTAGGCGAAGCTCGTGTACGACAGCCCGTGCCCGAAGGAGTACTGCGGCTCGGCGCTGTCGTCCACATAGCCGCCGTACTCGGTGTCCTTGTGGTTGTAGTAGACGGGTAGCTGGGCCGCCGAACGGGGCACGGAGACGGACAGCCGGCCCGCCGGTTCCGTGAGCCCGAGCAGCGCCTCGGCGATCGCCTCGCCGCCCCAGGGGCCCGGGTACCAGGCGGTGAGCAGCGCGCCGGCCGTGTCCGGCACGACGTGCGGGCGGCCCTGGATCAGGACGACCGCCGTGGGCGTGCCCGTCGCGACGACGGCGTTCAGGAGCGCGTACTGCGCGCCGCCGAGCCGCAGTCCGGCCAGGTCGGCGCCCTCGCCGCAGGTCATCTCGGAGACCGCGGTCAGGGCCGCGCCGTTGGCGTCGAACTCGGTCTCGGGCGTCCGGGCGCTGCTGCCGCCCAGCACCAGCACGGCCAGATCGCAGGCGGCGGCCGCGGCGACCGCCTCGGGAACGCCGGAGCGGTCGTCGCCGGTGAGGGCGCAGCCGCGCGCGTGGCGGACCTCGACGCCGGGCGGAGCGAGCCTGCGCAGACCGTCGAGGACGCTGACGCCGGTGCCGGGACGCTGGGGCGCGGTGTAGTCGCCGAGCTGGTGGGCGGTGGTGGCGGCGTGCGGGCCGAGGACGGCGACCCGGCGCACCGCCGGGCCGACGGGGAGGACGCGCTCGCGGTTGTGCAGGAGGGTGACGCAGGCCCGGGCGAGGTCGGTGCTCAGCGCGCGTCCGCCGTCGGGCATCGGCGTCCGCCGGCTGTACGGGTGCTCGAAGAGGCCGAGGCGGAACTTCAGCCGCAGGACGCGGCCGACGGCGGTGTCGACGGTCTCCTCGCTCACCAGGCCCCGCTCGACCGCCTCCGCGAGGTGGGTGAAGCCCTCGTCCCACAGGCTGAGGTCGACCCCGGCGTCGAGCGCGAGCGCACCAGCGGAGACCTTGTCGCCGGTGATCCGGGCCAGCCGGTCCACGGCGAGGCCGTCGGCCATCACCAGCCCCTCGAAGCCCCAGCTGTCCCGGAGCAGTCCGGTGAGCAGGGCGCGGTTGCCGGAGCAGGGCAGGCCGCCGACCTCGTTGTAGGCGGCCATCAGGGCGGCGGCCCCGGCGCGCACGCCGGCTCGGGCGGCGGGCAGGTGGATCTCGTGCAGTTCGCGCGGGCCCAGCTCGGACTCGGCGGAGTTGCGGCCGCCGACGGTGGCGCCCTGGCCGGCGAAGTGCTTGAGGACGACGGCGGCCTTGTCGGCGGCGAAGTACTCGCCCGGCGGCCCCTGCATGCCGTGCACCAGTGCCTGAGTGAGCCGGGCCGCGAGGTACGGGTCCTCGCCGTAGCACTCCTCGGTGCGCCCCCAGCGCGGGTCGCGGGCGATGTCCAGCGCGGAGACGAGGGCGACGTGGCCGCCCCGGGCGCGGAGTTCGGCGGCGGCGTGGGCGGCGGCCCGCCGGTGGAGGGCCGGGTCCCAGGTGGCGCCCACGGCCAGGCCGACCGGGAGGACCGTGCCGTCGAGGGCCATGTGGCCGTGCGGCACCTCCTCGACGAACAGGGCGGGGATGCGCAGCCGGCTGCGCTCCAGGACATGGCGCTGGACCAGGTCGGCGAGGTCGGCGCTGTCCTCGGCGCCCGGCCCGTGGCCGTGGCCGACGCCGGACCAGGCGTCGGCGCGCATCAGCCCGTACAGAGCGCCGAGCCCTTCGAACCGCTCGGTCTCGGCGTACAGGGCCTCGGTGAGCTCGAAGTCGCCGGCCGGGGTGCGGCGGTAGGCGTCCCAGCCGTACATCCGCTGGTTGAGCTGGCCGACCTTCTCGCGCAGGGTCATCCGGGCGAGGAGATCGGCGACGCGGGTGTCGAGAGCGGCGGCCGGGTCGAGGTACGGGTGCAGGGGCATCGGCGTCAGCTTCCGGCGCCGTGGGCGAGGCGGGCCAGGGCCACTGCCCCGGGGGCGCCGTCGGACACCGGGGTGACGGTGAGCGAGAAGCGGGCCAGGTGTTCGGCCAGGGGGGACAACAGGGGGCCGTCGGGGGCGAGCAGGCCGCCGGTGACGACCAGGGGTTCGCCCGGCCGGGGCCCCAGTGCCGTCACCGTCTCGGCGAGCAGCCGGGCGGCCTCGCCCAGGATCTCCCCCGCCACGGCGTCCTTCTCCTCGGCCGCCGCCACGACCAGCGGGGCGTGGTCGGCGAGCCGTACCGGCGGCCGGTCCATCACCGCGGGCAGCAGATGCGCCCGGTAGGCGGTGCGCAGGGTCGCGCTCCAGGCGACGGCGTCGGCGGCGCCGTAGCCCGCCGGGGGCAGGACTCCCGGCGGCAGCCCGAGTTCCCGGCCCACCGCGCGGACCAGGACGGTGGGCGCGCCCCGGCCGTCGGCCGCCCGCAGGGCCGAGCGCACGGCCGAGCGGCCGATCCAGAAGCCGCTGCCGTCGTCCCCCAGGAGCCAGCCGTCGCCGCCGGAGGTGGCGGCCGGCGCCCGGGTGTCCATCCGGGCCGCGACCGCGCCGGTGCCGGCCACCAGGAGCAGACCGTCGGCGGGGTGCCCCGGGGCGGCGGCGAAGGCGACCTCGATGTCGCTGTGCACCTCGGCCTCGGTGTCGATGCCCAGCCGGGCGAGCGCCGCGGCCAGGGCGATGTGGGCGCGCACCCGGCCGGGCTCGTCCGCGCCCTGACCCTGATGGCCGGCGCCGGCGAAACCGCCCGCCACCGCGACCACCCGGCCGCGCAGGGGTGCGGGCACGGCGGCCGCGAGCGCCTCGGCGAGGTGGTCGGCGAGCTGCGGACCGGGCACGGTGAGCGCGTTGCCGGGCCCCGCGGTGCCCTCGCCCAGGGCGCGGCCGTCGGCCAGGTCCGCGAGGACGGCACGGGTACGGGTGCCGCCGGCGTCGAGGCCGACCACCAAAGCCTGGTTCAAATCACTATTCATTGCTCCCCATGGTGGTTGATACATTCGCCGCAGACAAGGCCCGGCCTGGTCCGTATCGCAAGGAGGACACCATCGACACGCCCCCGCCCGCACCCGCGCTCCGCTTCGGGGTCAACTACACCCCACGCCGGGGCTGGTTCCACGCCTGGCACGACTTCGATCCCGGGCTCGCGCGCGAGGACCTGGCGCAGATAGCCGGGCTGGGCCTGGACCACGTCCGGGTCTTCCACCTGTGGCCGCTGCTCCAGCCCAACCGCACGCTGGTGCGCGCCTCGGCCGTGGACCAGCTCGTCCGCCTGGTGGACCTGGCGGGCGAATGCGGGCTCGACGTCCTCGTGGACGGCGTCCAGGGCCATCTGTCGAGCTTCGACTTCTACCCGGAGTGGACGCGCAGCTGGCACCACCGCAACGTGTTCACCGACCCCGAGGCGATCGAGGCGCAGGCGCTGCTGCTGCGCACGCTGGGCCGCGCCCTGTCCGGACACCCTCGCCTCATCGGTCTTCAGCTCGGCAACGAGCTGAACAACCTGGTCGAGCACAACCCGGTGTCGCCGGCCGAGGTGGATCACTACCTGGACACCCTGCTGGCCGCCGCCCGGGACGGGCTGGGCCCGGACGCCGGTCTGGTCACGCACTCGGCGTACGACGCCGCCTGGTACGGCGACGACCACCCGTTCACCCCGCAGGCCTCGGCCCGCAAGGGCGACCTGACCACCGTCCACCCCTGGGTGTTCTCCGCCGACTGCGCCCGCCGCTACGGCCCGCGCTCGCCGCAGGTGCACCACCTCGCGGAGTACGGCACGGAACTGGCGGCCGCCTACGCCACCGATCCGGCCCGCCCGGTCTGGGTCCAGGAGACGGGGGCGCCCGAGCCGCACATCCCGGCGGCCGACGCCCCCGAGTTCGCCCGGGCGACGCTGCGCAACGCGGCCGGCTGCGAGCGGCTGTGGGGCGTCACCTGGTGGTGCTCGCACGACGTCGACCGCGCCCTGGCCGACTTCCCGGAGCTGGAGTACACGCTGGGCCTGTTCGACTCCACGGGCCGCCCCAAGCCGATCGCGGACGCCCTGTCCGCCACGGTGGCCGAGCTCCGCGCCACGCCCGCCCCGCCGCCGCCCCGCACCACGGCCCTGATCCTGGACTGCACCCCGTCCACCCGCTCGGTCTCCGGTCCGGGCGGCGCGTTCTTCGAGGCCTGGACGCGGCTGCGCCAGGAGGGCGTCCGCCCGGCGGTGGTCCTGGCGGAGCGCGCACAGGACCCGTCCTATCTGGCGGCCCGGGGCGTCACGGAGCTGCTCAAGGTCTAGGGGGCTTCTGATGGATCTCCGTGGGAGAAGGAGCGGCGTTCGGTGCGTGCTCTCGGTGTGCCGGGCGAGAGTCCTCGTAGCGGAGCTA